>JAFLRN010000032.1 GCA_022511385.1 Acetatifactor sp. | reverse complement strand
AGCAGATTGCTGAGGAGTTGGAGGAGCCGCTGGAAAGCATTATTCAGATTTGTGCCGCCATAGAAAAGCAAGGTTTGGATGCGGATGTTCGCGTGATTTATGATTGTTTGTATGCTGCTAAATTTCCAGAGGAGTATCTATAAAGTTCTGTTCAAAGAATAGTAGAGAATCAAAGGGAAAGATATATAATAATATAAAGGGTATTATGATGAAAAATCCATGGGAAGAAATACCGTTAGCTGATTATGAAAATCATATGAAACTTGATACTGTTATGCAGTTACAAACTCTGAATGAAATGATGAAGGGCCAATTTGACACTTATTCCATTTCCAGTGTTATGATTTTTGGTATTGCAGGCGGCAATGGTCTTGAACATATCCCAAAAGGTAAATTTGAGCGAATCTATGGAATAGACATAAATTCTTCTTATCTACAAGAAGTTATACTTAGATATCCGGATTTAAACGGCCTTCTTGAGTGTTTATGTATTGATTTGATAGACGAAGCGGATAAATTGCCAAAAGCTGATATGGTCATAGCGAATTTATTGATTGAGTATATTGGATACCAATGTTTTCAGAAAGCAATCCAATACGTAAATCCGAAGTATGTTTCGTGTATTATTCAAATTAATATGGAAGATAATTGGGTATCGGACTCGCCATATTTACATGTGTTTGACGGATTGGAACGAGTTCATCATCAAATGGAGGAACAAGCATTAGTAAAAGCAATGAACGAGATTGATTATAGCGTCATCAGAACTTTAGAGCATATACTGCCAAATGAGAAAAAATTAGTGCAGATAGATTTCGGGAGATAAAGGTCTGTTTGCGCTCCATTTTACTGAAAGCCAACAGTGTCCCTCCTCCTTTTTTGAGTGTTATAGCGGCAAACCGCAGGAAAAGTGTAACCTTCACGTCCTAAACGGTGCTTATTAGGATGAAGGCCTTTCAATACGAAAAGAAAGGAGAGGAAAGCCTTGGATGATAATAGAATTGTGGAGTTGTATTTGCTCCGTGACGAAACAGCCATCAAGCAGACTGCCGAAAAATACGGAAACCGTTTGCGCTCTCTGGCTTACGGAATAATCAACGACCACCAAACCGCCGAGGAATGTGAAAGCGACACATACATGAAAGCATGGAATACAATTCCACCCCATGAGCCGAGAAGTTATTTGTATGCTTTTCTGGCCCGGATCACCCGTCATATTTCTTTGAATATCTGCCGTGACCGCAGCCGGCTGAAGCGCAGTGCGTTTATATGTGAACTCAGTACAGAGATGGAACAATGTATTCCGGCTCCGGACGATACCCAGTGCCGTATCGATGATATAGCATTAGGTGAAGCTATTAACGGATTTCTTGGTACACTGAACGAAGACAAAAGAAATATCTTTATACGGCGATACTGGTATTTGGATTCCATTGCTGACATCTCCAGACGCTTTGCACTGTCAGAGAGCAAAGTGAAGACTACGCTCTTCCGATGCCGCAATCAGCTTCGGGAGCATCTTGAAAAGGAGGGTTACATCGTATGAGAGGAAATGAATTTTTAGATAAAATGGAACTGATCGCTCCTGCCTACGTTGAAGCAGCAGATGCCAAAATAAATAAGAACAAAAATGTTTGGATAAAATGGGGGACGGCGGCAGCTTGTCTGTGTATTGTGATCGCTGGCACGATCATCTGGCGGCAGTCTACACAAACTAACAATGACGCCCCAGGGGTCACCGTCTCTGAAGACGGAGTGACGATCCCGCGGATGAATGTTCTTTTGTCTGATTCCGCCAATGAAGCTGCAGATATGATAGGCTTCTTTATCTACCAGGGCAGATGCTATGTTCATTATGAATGGATTTATCATGATGTTAATTTCATTGGTGAACGTCTCGGGACCGCAACCGGATTCATTAATGAATGGACTCCGGCAGACGGATATGTTGACTTTGCCGGAAGCGTTGCCGGAGACTTTTATGCTGTGAATGGCGTTTCTCCTGAATTTATGCTCTGTATGAGGTCCGATGATGGCTCTGTTTCTACCTATATCAACGATAATGGGATTACGCTGAAGACCGGCGCAGATCTTTTTGAAGACAGACTCCATGTCTCCGAGACCTGCACAGGGCTTACCTACCAGGCACACGACAAATGGTATAGCGGTGATGACGAGTATTTTATCTTAAAAGAGAGTTATGAGCAAGAACTTATGCTTTTCCTTGAAGCGCTCGATCAAGCATTGTTTTTGCCCAGACAGGACGCACCATACGACTTCAATCAGGTACTGTACCACATTGACTTCACATCAGAAAGCGGAATGAACGTCAAACTCCGCTTATTCCCGGATGGTTATGTCTATTTCGATGGAATCAGAAGTGTTTTTCTAAAAATGGAGACGGAGGCTTGTGAGCGTTTTGTTGCCCTGCTTGACACAGGTGAGGCCGGGATACCGGCAAAAAAGATGGAGAACAGTATCACTTATGATGATTGTTTGAAGGATGCAACATTGGGCAGCTATGTTCCACGCTTCATTCCGGATGGAATGCAGATCAGTTTTGCTGGCATTTATTATTACATTGATCGGGAGTCCGCCGGAGTGGGTAACGCCAAACGGATTTATATCGAGTTTTTCGACGCTAATGATGTTAACCGATATTACAGCATTACAGTTCTTGATGCGGAGTTTGATGCGGAGGCATATGAAGAGGCGCATTGTACTGTTTACGGGGCGGAGAGCTTTACCCTTGAAGACACCGCACAGAGTATGCAGACGCTGGACTCGCAGGGGAATGCACTCGAAAAAAAACGACTAGAACTTGGCGTGCGGATCGGTAATATCATAGTCATCCTAAGCGCAAAGGGACTTGATGAGCAAGAGGGATATTCGATTTTAAGTTCGGTTTTGTAGAACAGGAACGGGCAGTATCATCCGGTACTGCCTGTTTCTGTTTCTCCTGGAAAACCAAGCCAGAGCGAATGGATGATCATGGAAGTGTTTCGGGCTCCGCGCACCGGACGCGGCGCTTCAGAAATGCAGAAAACAATATGAAGGTAATTTGCAGGCACTTCAGTTCGGTGCGGAATTATGGGAAGATGGTAAAGTAACTTTCCACGCCCGATACGCGGGCTGCGGAAATGAAGAGGGAATTATGGCAGATAGTGCGGACGAGCTTTTGTAATGAACAGCTAAAACACAAATTTATCACAAGTATGACACAATTTTGCTGAAAGTCTGTTACAACACTCAGGTAGGATATAAACATTTCCTGCCTGGGTGTTTTTTATTCATAAGCCCTATGTCTTGGACAGAAAAAAGCCGCCCGGAGCATGATACCGTCAGTGCTTATCGCCGGCGTCAGCGGCAGGATGGGAAAAGATGAGATGCAGTTGGAACTGAAACCGATAGAGGTTCAGTGGTATAGGAAGGAGAAGCAGGGATGGAATTTGTAGCAAATGCGGGAAAGAATGTTGAAATAGAAGTTTCCGGTAACATCTATTTGCGTCATGCGATTCAGACAAGATTTGTAACAGGAAATGACAACTACATAGATATTATGAAAGAATATGTCAAGGACATTTATCAGGAAGGTGACATTATCTCGATCAGTGAGAAGATTATCAGCATCTGCCAGAATAGGACCATTAAAAGGGAGGATATCAGGATAAGCCGTATGGCCAGGTTCTTATCTAAGTTCGCCAGTCAGGCGAGTCCGCAAGGTTACGGAGTGGGCGTGCCGATAAAGATGCAGTATGCGATCAACAAGATGGGGCTTTTGAGGATATTATATGCAAGTATAGTGGGGGGATTCTTCAAGGCCTTTGGCGTAAAGGGAGTATTCTATAAGATTGCAGGACCTGAGATCAGCGGATTGGATGGCTTTTACGACGGTGCATGGGAGGAGTACAGGGATATCGGAATCGAGATTCCATATGATTCCGTCGCAGTCTGTAATGAGATAAGAAATAAGCTTGGAATGAGCTGCATGATTGTAGATGCGAATGATCTGGGGCAGGAAATATTGGGCAAGTCCGACGATATAAAATTAGGGGATAAGTTTCTGAAGCAGATGATCCGGGACAACCCCGCAGGGCAGAGTCAGCAAAGAACACCCATTATTCTTATAAGAAAAAAATTTTGAGGTAATAAGAAGGAACGTTGATATTCCAGAGCAGAATATATATAATACCACCAGTGGAAGACCATTAATTTGCGGAGGAAGGGAACATGAGATTGTGTCCTGACGCTCTGAAACAGGTATCTGAGGGTGTCAGCGGATATATTGATGAGGTAGAAGCAGATGACAGCCCAATAATTCCTTTAAAAATATTCCATGTGCAAGACTGGCAACGAAATCGGTC
Organism: Acetatifactor sp.; assembly: GCA_022511385.1. Classification (GTDB taxonomy): domain Bacteria; phylum Bacillota; class Clostridia; order Lachnospirales; family Lachnospiraceae; genus Acetatifactor. Next base: position 23,041 of record JAFLRN010000032.1, on the reverse strand, counting down.
GAGGTGGTTCAATGCACCAGAGTTGAGTTTAGAGTGCATACGACAAGGGAAAATGCGATTGGGGCGTTATGAGGATAAGACAGAGCAGCAGTTAAATTGGTGGTATTCTGGAATTGTAGACTACTTGATTGAAAAGGATATGATTAAGAAGCCCGATTGCTCCTATGAAGTGTTTGTTAGAGGCTGCAGGCGACTCTGGCATTTCGAAGAAAGGAACAATACAGGATGGAAAAGAGACAGCCGGCCATCTGTTGCCCAAGACGGAACGAAAGGCCCAGGTCTACAGGAAAGTATACCAGGATATTAAGATTTATTCCATACAAGACAATGACCGGAAACTATGATGCAGTCACTCCCAGAAAAATATAACCTACATATTGACAATTTCTCCAAGTATGGTATTATAAACATATGAACAGTGGTTCATATGAGCCAACCAAAATGCGAAATACGAATCTTTTGTAACCAGCAATCAGAAAACAAGGAGGATCAAGCCATGAAAAAGACTTACAAGATCGAGGTAGACTGTGCAAACTGCGCTCTGAAGATGGAGGAGACCGCGAAGAAGGTGGAGGGTGTCCAGGACGCAACGGTCAGCTTTATGACCCAGAAAATGAAAGTGGAGTTTGCTGAGAGCGCCGACGAGAAAAGTGTGATGGAAGCAGTGAGGAAGGCTTGCAAAAAGGTAGAGAGCGACTGCGAGATTTACTTGGACTAAAGGACTAAGCTGTAAGATGAAAAAAATGCCCGCTATAGACATCAGGGTATGCTATTGGAGGCTTTATCGCAAGCGGGTCTTTTGGGGAGAGTTAGGTGAAGTGATATGACAAAGAAGCAGAAAAAAGTTTTATACAGAATTATCATAGCCGCAGTGCTGATGGTGGCACTGCACTTTGTGCCGGTTGAGGGATATTTGCGGTTTGGCCTGTACTTAGTTCCTTATCTTATTATCGGCTATGATATTTTGAGGAAGGCCGCGCTGGGCATTATACACGGCGAAGTCTTTGACGAGAATTTCCTGATGGCAGTGGCGACGGTGGGCGCCATGCTGCTGGGACTCTACAATGAATCTCAGGGGCTGGAGGGGGAGTTTGCCGAGGGTGTCGCCGTTATGCTGTTCTATCAGATCGGCGAATTGTTCCAGGCGGTGGCTGTGGGCAGAAGCCGGCGTAATATCGCTGCGCTCATGGATATCCGGCCGGATTATGCAAACATCGAAGACGGAGACGGTCAGCTGGAGCAGGTGGACCCTGATGATGTGGAAGTGGGCACCGTGATCGTGGTCAGGCCCGGAGAGAAGATCCCCATCGACGGCGTGGTGGTGGAAGGAGCGTCCTCTCTGAATACCAGCGCTCTCACAGGTGAGAGCGTACCCAGAGAAGTGCAGGAAGGCCAGGAGGTCATCAGTGGCTGCGTGAACATGACAGGGTTGTTAAAGATTCGTACCACAAGGGAGTTTGGGGAATCCACCGTATCTAAAATCCTGGATCTTGTGGAGAACTCCAGCATGAAGAAGGCCCGCACCGAGAATTTTATCACCAAATTTGCACGGTATTATACCCCGGCAGTATGCTACAGTGCCCTGGCACTGGCTGTGATTCCTTCGGTGGTGAACCTTGTTATGGGAAATCCGGCGAACTGGAGCACCTGGATCATCCGGGCGCTGACTTTCCTGGTGATCAGTTGTCCCTGTGCGCTGGTGATCTCCATTCCCTTAAGCTTTTTCGGCGGCATTGGCGGCGCGTCTTCCTGCGGTATCCTGGTGAAGGGTTCTAACTATCTGGAGGCACTGGCCCGGACCAGGTATGTGGTCTTTGATAAGACAGGAACCCTGACAAAAGGTGTGTTTCAGGTGACGGGGATACACCCTTCCCAAGAGTTTATTGAAACAATCGACAGGGAGCGTGGGAGTGAGTCAGCGACTATCACAGAGGACAGTGTAAAGGATGGTAGTATGGCGGCCCAGCGGCTGCTGGAGTATGCTGCCTGTGCGGAGAGCTATTCTACTCATCCCATCAGTAAAAGCTTGAAGGAGGCCTACGGTCAGGAGATTTCGGCAGACCACATAACTGATGTAGAGGAGATTGGCGGTCATGGCGTTACGGCCCTGGTGAAGGGCATGCAGGTGGCAGCGGGAAACCATAAGCTGATGAAGAAACTGGAACTTACCTGCGCGGAACCTGCAGAGGCGGGAACGGTGGTTCATGTGGCCGTAGGTGGGACATATGCCGGGTACATTCTGATTTCGGACGTGGTGAAGGAGCAGTCAGCCGAGGCCATTGGAGCTTTGAAGGCAGCAGGTGTGAAACAGACTGTCATGCTCACCGGGGACAGCCGCAGAGCTGCGGAGCAGGTGGCGGAAGCGCTGGGACTGGATCAGGTAAAAAGCGAACTTTTGCCTGCGGATAAGGTGGAGGCGGTGGAGCAGCTGCTGGCAGGGAAAGCGCCCAGTGAAAATCTGGCTTTTGTGGGAGACGGCATCAACGACGCACCTGTGCTGTCGAGGGCTGACATCGGCGTTGCCATGGGGGCGCTGGGATCGGACGCTGCCATCGAGGCGGCGGATATTGTGCTCATGGACGACAATCCCATGAAGCTTGCCCTCGCCATGCGGATATCCAGGAAATGCCTGCGCATTGTCTATGAAAATATCGTGTTTGCGTTGGCTGTCAAAGCGATCTGCCTGGTGCTAGGAGCGGTGGGTATCGCCAATATGTGGATAGCTATTTTTGCGGACGTGGGTGTCATGGTGCTGGCAGTGCTGAATGCCATTCGCTGCCTGAAAGTGAAAACATTGTCCGTTCAGTAAAGAATAAGTACAGCAGGATCCGCCCTCCGGCCCGGATGGAAATTGACTATATTCAAAATCTCTGTTATTCTATATGCGGGATAAAACGGAGGCACGGATATGCTGTTCAATTCTTACATATTTATATTTTTGTTTTTACCCCTGGCATTGACAGGATACTATTTGTTGAATCACTTTAATTGTTATCAGGCCGGTAAGCTCTTTTTGACAGGCATGTCTCTATGGTTCTATGCCTATTTTCACGTGTCCTATCTGTGGATATTGCTATGCAGTATTGCCTTAAACTATATCTGTCATCGGCTGCTTGTGCGCAAATTTCATATCAGATTCACAGCGGCAGCCGGCATTGTTGTAAATATCGGCATCTTATTTTACTTCAAATATTTTGATTTTTTCATAGAAAACATAAATTCCTTCTTTCGTGCAGGGCTTCCGCTGACGGGTGTTCTCCTGCCCCTGGGCATCAGCTTCTTTACCTTTCAACAGATTGCTTTTTTGGCAGATACTGCAAAGGGGACAGTGGGACGGCAGAAGCTTCTGGATTATTCCTTATTTGTCACTTTTTTCCCTCAGCTTATCGCGGGACCCATTGTCAGCCATGAGGAGATGCTTCCGCAGTTTCAGGATGTTTCACGAAAGCGCCCTTCTGCGGAGAATATTTATCAGGGACTCCGTGTTTTTGTGATCGGCCTCAGCAAAAAGGTATTGCTGGCGGATACCTTTGGACAGGCTGTCAACTGGGGGTTTCAATATTATACGGTACTGGACGGACTGAATACTTTTGTTGCTGCGTTATTTTATACCTTGCAGCTTTATTTCGATTTTAGCGGCTACTGTGATATGGCCAGAGGGATCGGATATCTGTTCAATATTAAGATTCCCGTGAATTTCCTTTCTCCCTACAAGTCCGGCAGCATTTTGGAATTCTGGGATAAATGGCACATCACTTTAACTCGCTTCTTCACAAGATATGTTTATATTCCTCTGGGGGGAAACAGGAGGGGAACGTTTCGGACTTGTCTCAATGTGATGATCGTCTTCTGTATCAGCGGCATCTGGCATGGAGCCGGCTGGACCTTTTTCGTATGGGGAATGCTGCATGGCTGTCTCTCTGTACTGACACGACTGTGGCATATTCTGAAAGAGCGTTTATCAGGTTATGATCTATTTCGGAGTATTTTCTCAAAAAAAGGAATTCGATTTGTGATGCGACGAATTAGTATCCTTGCCACATTCCTTTTCCTGGTCGGGAGCTGGGTTCTGTTTCGGGCGGATACCATTACCCAGGCAGTGTATATGCTCAAAAATATGCTTTCCCTGAAAGGGACACATATTTTTGGGGAATTTACCGGTTTCTTCCAGCTGCCGGAGCTGTGGTATGTGATAAAGTTCCTGGGGATGGATACTTTGCCCTATGCAGCTTATTACTGCATGCTTGCCTTTCTTGCTGTTTCACTTGTATTGACTTTCTTCTGCCGTAGCCTGTATGAATCTGAAAAGAGACACAAGCCAGGACTCCTGCGCACCTGCTGTCTGTCAGTACTGTTTGTGTGGTGTGTATTGTCCCTCTCCGGGGTCAGCACCTTTTTATATTTTAATTTTTAACTTTCCGGAAGGAGTTTATTTCCCATGAAAACAAGATATAGAGATCTGATCCGCATTTTCTTTCTGTTGTCCCTCTTGATGATCTCTGTGTGTATACTGGCTGTTATCGTTGTAGACCCTTTTTTTCATTATCATAAACCAGTAAATGGCATGTATTATGTGATTGACAATCAGATTAACCAGAATCCGGGAATTGCCAGGAATTTGGACTATGACAGTGTGATCCTTGGTTCATCTATGACAGTGAATTTTGATACGGATCTTTTTGCAAAAGCAATGGAACTTAATACTGTAAAGCTTTCCTATAATGGCGCTTATCCCAAGGATATTGACAATATTATGCAAATTGTTGAGAAGAAAAAAGATCGGATCCGCCAAGTCTTTCTGGGGATTGATATCTATACCTATAAGGCGTCTCCTGGTATATGCGCAAATCCAATTCCCACTTACCTGTATGATGACTCTCTGATAAATGATATTCCATATCTGCTGAACAAGGATGTGCTGCTGAAATATATCATGATGCCCCAGATCACGCGGGAAAGCACACCGTTGAACGAGACTTATTGGTTCTGGCGCGATGTGCCATGCGGAGCTGATAAGGTAATTGCGCAATATGAGCGTCCCGCCGACTTTGCCAAGATGCAGCCCGCAGGCATCTATCAAAGCAATATTGAGAAAAATATGCGCACATATATCCTGCCATATATTGAGACTATGCCGGAAACGCAGTTTACGGTTTTTTTCCCACCTTACAGTATTCTTTACTGGTATTCACGGTATGCAGATGGCAGTCTCTCTGCGGAACTGGCAGGGGAAAAGCAGATAATGGAGCTGTTGCTTTCTTATCCGAATGTCAGAGTGTATTATTTTCAAAATAACTTTGACTTTATTACTAATCTGGATAATTACAGCGACTATACTCATTATACTCATGAGATGAATGATCAGATGACACGATGGTTCGCGCAGCAGGACTGCCCCTATGAGGTTACTTCAGGAAATTACGGGGCAGTCCTGGACGCGATGGAAAGATGGTTGATGCTATGTGACTTTGAGAGTTATCTCATCTACTAAGAAATTATGCGCCGATCGTTTTCTCCTGATCTGCCTGTACCTCAGGGATTGCAGACAGCATGGGCTTCTCGTCCTTACCTCTCAGCACTCTGTTCACATAATTCTTCGTGATCTTGAACACCAGGGGAGACAATACCAGCACCCCGATCAGGTTGGGGATCATCATCATACCGTTGAAGGTGTCTGCCAGATCCCATGCAAGGTTGTCGCTCATCACAGCACCGCCAAAGATTGCGACCACAAAGATCACACGGTAGATGATGGTGTACTTCTCGCCGAATAGGAACTCACAGGCCTTTGTGCCGTAGTGGCTCCAGCCCAGTGTGGTGGAGAAAGCGAATAGCATGACGGCAATAGCAATAAAGGCGGCTCCAATCGGCCCAAAACTCATGGAGAATGCGGTGGAGACCATGTTGGCATTGGTCAGCTCCACAATTGTTCCGCTGGTACTTTCGTAAACTTCGATAGCCTTGCCGGTATTAAGGTCGATGAGGCCTGATGACAACACGGTGAATGCAGTCAGGGTACAGACAATGATGGTGTCCGCAAACACCTCGAAAATACCCCACATACCCTGACGGACGGGCTCACTTACGTTGGAGTTGGAGTGCACCATAACAGAGGAACCGAGGCCCGCCTCGTTGGAGAACACGCCGCGCTTCATGCCCTGCTCAATGGCAAGCCTGATGCCGGAGCCCACGATACCGCCTCCTACGGACTGCATAGCGAACGCTCCCTTGAAGATGGCACCAAACACAGCTCCCGCCTGGGAAATATTAGTAATGAAGATCGCGACACTGCCCAAGATATAGATCAGTACCATAAAGGGAACGATCTTCTCCGTAACAGATGCGATACGCTTCAGGCCGCCCACGACCACCAGGCCGCCCAGGATCATGATCACAATGCCTGTTACCCAGGTGGGCACGCCAAACACGGTTTTCATGTTGCCGGAAATGGAGTTTACCTGGGTCATATTACCGATTCCGAAAGATGCCAGGAAACAGAAGATAGAGAACAGAACGGCCAGGATCATACCAATCTGTTTGCAGCCCTTCTTGCTGCCAAGGCCGTCTCTCAGATAATACATGGCGCCGCCGGACCATTCGCCGCTCTTATTTTTACGGCGATAATAGATGCCCAGCACATTCTCGGAAAAATTGGTCATCATGCCGAAGAAAGCAATGATCCACATCCAGAATACGGCGCCGGGTCCGCCGACCATAATGGCTCCCGCCACACCAACGATATTACCGGTGCCAACGGTAGCTGCCAGAGCGGTACAAAGGGACTGGAACTGGGAGATGGACTTATCCTTGGTGTGTCCCAGAACGTGTTTGTCCTTAAAGATAGCGCCAATGGTCATCTTCATCCAGTGGCCGATGTGAGTGATCTGAAAAAACTTTGTCAGGCAGGTCATCAACACACCCACAAAGGCCAGAAGGATCAACGCAGGCCAGCCCCAGACCACGCCGTTGACCACGTCATTGATCTTTGTTATCAGTTCTAACATACTTGAGTCCTCCTTTTCGATGCATCAGATGTCTTCTTACAAAAAATGCAGATAAGGATACGAATCAACCTCATCTGCGAAGTCACCCAATCAGCATTCACCTCTATCAAAAATCATGTACACTATAACATGCGAATAAGGATTTGTCAAATCTCGTTGTATAGTTGTAAAACTAACGGTGTAAAAAATCAGCGTATCATTTTAACGAATCCCATGGAAATTTTACCTATACTGAGTTGAGCCGCATTTTGAACAGGCGTTGCTACATAATATGTGATAGTGTGAAGAATGTGATGCTGTTCTAAGACGTATCTGGGATATTTCAGGCGCCGCCGAAGCGGCGGCATGGGAGGATTAGATGGAAGAGACTATGGCATTGTTGGTCCCCTTTCTGGGAACTACCCTGGGGGCAGCTATGGTGTTTTTTATGAAAAGACAGATGAATCCCGGGCTGGAGAAGCTGCTGTTGGGATTTGCCTCCGGAGTGATGATTGCGGCTTCAGTGTGGTCGCTGCTGCTTCCTTCTATAGAAATGGCCCGGGAGCAAGACGGCAGCGCATGGTTTCCTGCTGCAGCAGGTTTTCTTCTTGGGATGGCGTTTCTGTTGATGCTGGATCGTCTGGTACCCATGCAGAAGAGCGCGATGGCAGTGACACTTCACAATCTGCCGGAGGGAATGGTGGTAGGAGTCGCCCTGGTGGGAGCGTTGATGAAGAATACTGGCATTACCATGGCGGGAGTGCTGGTACTTGCCGTTGGTATCGCCATACAGAATTTTCCGGAGGGAGCTATCATTTCCATGCCCCTTCGAAGCGCTGGTACTTCCAGGCTCAAGGCCTTCTGGTACGGGATGCTGTCCGGTGCGGTGGAGCCTGTGGGAGCACTGATCACGCTGGCGCTGGCGGAGCAGGTTGTTGTGGTTCTTCCTTATCTGCTGGCTTTTGCAGCGGGTGCTATGATTTATGTTGTTGTGGAGGAACTGATCCCGGAGTCACAGTCGGGGGAATATTCCAATCTTGGAACTGTAGGAGTCTCTCTGGGCTTTGTGCTGATGATGATTCTGGACGTGGCTCTGTCGTAGCTTAAGTCTTACAGATAATTACAGGATGATCAGGCTTGCGCAGCTGATGTCGTTGGCAAGATCATAAATCTTGCCGGATTTTAGGCCGACCACCTTGGGGCGCAGGCAGTTTTCGGGGCTGTTTTCCACAACCTTTGCACTTTCACCGTTTGACAGATGTATGATGCTGTCCACAGAATAGAGGATGACGCTGCCAAGGAAGCTTTTCATGGCATCATAGTCCAATTCCCCCGTCATGGACATGATCATCTCAATGGCCACACCCTTGGGAAAAGCTTCCTTATAAGGACGTTCTGTCACCAGCGCGTCATAAACATCCGCAACGGCAATGATTTTTGCATAAGGATGGATTTTATCCGCACTGTTTCCCAATGGGTAGCCCCTGCCGTTGATCTTTTCGTGGTGCTGGAGCACTCCGCGCATAATCCCGTCGGAAAATTCATTTCTACTTTTCAGGATTTCGAAACCGAACAGTGTGTGCTGCTTCATCAGTGCAAACTCGTCGTCAGTAAGCCGGCTGTTCTTGTTTAGTATTTCATTTGGTATTTTGGTCTTTCCCACATCATGGAGCAATCCGGCTATGCCCAGGTCGTGAACCTCCCTGTCGCTTAGACCGTGCTTTTTCCCAATGATCATGGCCATGGTAGCTACATCCACGCTGTGTTTGAAGGTGTATTCGTCGCTGATCTTCAGCATACTGATATCAACCGCCACAGCATCGTTGTCAACGATGGTCTTCATCAGTTCGTTTGCCACGTTGTCGGTGGCTTCGGAGAAATGCTCGTCGTCAGTATGGCTGTAGAGAAACTGGATACCCTCGCCAACCCGCTTGCGGACACTCTCGGTCAACTTCACCTTGGCGCGGTCCTCCACACGGCTTTTTTCAATGACTTCCTTGGTGTACTGGGGGATCTGCAGTTCGAGTTCGTCATCGTCAGGTATACCTTCCTGAATGTACACACCGCCAATGCCCTTGCCCTGGAGATAATCAATGTGGAAATCGTCCAGGTAAGCGCCTTTTTCTATCAGGGACCGACCAGTTCCGTCCACAATGGCCTGGTCAATCTTCATTCCCTCTTTTAGTAGTCTTGTGCTTATAAATTTTCTTTTGACTGCCATGTAATACCCCGCTGATCAATGAAATCGAATCCATGAAGTGATATGTATCCTTTTCTCAATTACAATAGTATAACATATGGATTCCTCTGACTGCAATGGATACTTTGGCCCAAACAGATTTTTATGATTTGTCAGAAGGAAATATGAAATCTTGCGACTCGGTGTATAGTGTGCTAGACTTTAATAAACGGACAAATAGAAGGAGAAGGTTCAGACCGGAAAAGTCGGCGGAATGGGAGGAAATATGAAATTAGTGATCATACGACATGGGGATCCGGATTATGAAAAGGATTCCCTGACAGAAAAGGGCTGGCGGGAAGCAGAGCTGCTGGCGGAAAGGATTGCACATCTGGAGGTGAAGGAGTTTTACGTGTCCCCCCTGGGACGTGCCAGGGATACGGCGTCCTGTACTCTGAATAGGGTGGGGAGAACAGCTACAGTGTGCGACTGGCTGCGGGAATTTCCACCCCAGATCCTTCGCCCGGATAACAGGGAGCGAAGGCATATTGCCTGGGATTGGCTGCCTCAGGACTGGATGGGGGAGCCAGCCTTTTTTACCAGGGAAAACTGGGCGGATCATGCCGTATTCCAGGAGGCGGGGGTAAAGGAGGCCTATGAAGAGGTTATCCGGGGCTTTGATCGGCTGCTGGCGAAGCACGGCTATGTGCGGGATGGCGAATATTACCGGGCGGAGCGGCCAAACAGGGATACACTGGTGTTTTTCTGCCATTTTGGTTTGGAGTGCGTACTGCTCAGCCGCCTGATGAACGTATCGCCCATGATCCTCTGGCACGGACTCTGTGCAGCGCCAACCTCCGTGACCACAGTGATCACCGAGGAGCGCAGGCAAGGGAAAGCAATTTTCCGTGTGAACAGCTTTGGCGATATATCCCACCTGTATGTGGCAGGGGAGGAGCCCGCCTTTTCTGCCCGGTTCTGCGAGACCTTTGACAGTGATGAGCGGCATTGACCAATTGACCTTTTATCAAAATTATGTCATAATATTTTTGATAATGTTGTACATCCCGAAGACGGTAAAAGAGACAAAATACTCGGATAATCCGATAGCGTGTGTTGGGTGCCGCGGAAGGATCAGGGCTAAGGAGCCAGGGCGCAGTTCCCGGCAGAATGAGAGGATATATGAAAGAAAAAGTCAGAAAATGGAGCATCCGTTACAAGGTACTGATTCCCTCCAGCATACTGGTTTTTATCATGTGCGTGATCATGGGCTTAAATGCCTATTACCGCGTTGAGATGGGTATGATCGCACTGGGTGTAGAGCAGGCGCAGATGGCGGCGGCCATGGCGGCGGCAGCGGTGGATGGGGATATGCTGAATGAGATTCGGGAAGGAGCCGAGGGAAGTGAGGCCTATGAGAGCACTCTGTCAGCTTTGCGTGAGATTCAGCAGATTTGTGGGATAAAGTTCCTATATACCTTGTATTCGGACGATAAGGTGAGTGTGCACTTCGGTGTGGACACAGACCAGTCCGGCGGACACGCGGCAGCCGGTAAGCTTTTTGAGGAATCCTACGCAGAGCTGTCGGATGTGTTTGGCGGTGAGGAATATGTACAGGATTACATAGACATAACGGATGACGGTATACTGATTTCTGCCTATCTGCCCATCTATGGAAACGATGGAAGTGTAACAGGGGTTTTGGGATGCGATTACGATGCCTCCTATGTGGAGGATCGGATTGTGGGCGCCAGAAGCAGTATTATGCAGCTGACCGTAATCTGTATTGTTCTGTCTGCTATTCTGTTGAATGTGATTGTGGGTAGAATTGTGAAAGGCCTGCGGAAAGTGAATGGGAAAATCTATGAGTTGGTGAACAACGAGGGCGACCTGACCCAGAAGCTTGATATCACTTCCGGGGACGAACTGGAGCTGATCGCGGGGAATGTAAATTCCATGCTGGATTATATCCGGCGCATTATGCTGAATATTTCTGAGGATTCTAAGCAGCTTGGCATATCTGCGGTTTCCGTGGCAGACAGCCTCACTCAGGCTCGTGACAGTATATCGGATGTGTCTGCCACGATGGAAGAGATGAGCGCTGCCATGGAGGAGACCAGCGCATCCCTTTACCAGGTGAACGAATCGGTGGCAAATATCAACAATACCGTTGGAAATATTGCAACTAAAGCCTCCCAGGAAAGCGGCAACTCTGATGCGACGCTGCTGAGAGTGCAGGAAATCCATGCGAAGGCCCAGTCGGATAAAGAGAAGGCAGGCGGCCTTGCAGCGGATATGTCCCAGAAAGTAAACGAAAAGATCCAGCAATCCAAAGCAGTGGAGCAGATCGATGCCCTGACGGCGGAAATCATCAATATTACGGACGAAACCAGTCTTTTGGCGTTAAACGCCAGTATTGAGGCTGCCAGAGCCGGAGAGGCCGGAAGAGGGTTTGCGGTGGTGGCAAGTGAGATTGGCTCTCTGGCGGCCAATTCTGCCAAGGCTGCGGCGGAGATTCAGAACGTGAGCCAGGAGGTGATCACTGCGGTGAATGAGCTTGCCCAGGAGGCTGGCAGGATGATTCAGTTCATGGATGAGACAGCCATGGCCGGCTACGAGATGCTGCTGGAGAATAGCAGAAATTATCAGGATGACGTAAGCCACCTCAGCAACGTGATGCGTGATTTCGCAGGAGACAGTGAGGAGCTTCGGCAGAATCTGGACAGCATCAAGGAGGCTGTGGAATCCGTGAATATTGCGGTGGAGGAGAGCGCCAAGGGCGTTGTCAACGTGACAGAGGTATCCTCCGATCTGACTCAGAGCATGGAGAAGATCAACGAAGAGGCTGATGCCAATAAGGAGATTGCAGAGCAGCTTGGTGTGGAGGTTGGAAAGTTCAAGCTGTGATGGATCACATGCATATGTATATGATATTTGTGAAAACAGTGCCCTGTGTTGAACAGTCTTGGGGCACTGTTTTATTATACTAAGGCTGGTGTGCCTATTATATTAAGCTGTTTCATTTTTTTGATCATTGCAGGCATTGTTTTTTGTTGTTTCAATAGGAGCGTTTTCCGAACCTGGATTGCCACAGCGGTAATTTAGTGTGTGATTGCTTATATTGCAAAAACAAATAAGAAAATGATATAAGGAAGCGGTATGTCAAAGTGTAATGATGAAAATAAATTATGTATTGACAGCGGAGATCTGGTGTGCTAGTTTATGTTTATGAACGACATGTCGAGACTCGACATGTCGAGCCGGAACAGTAATTGCAGAATCGGGAACAGTGCGGCAGAAGAGCAAAAGCAGGATGCTGTTATATGTCAACGGATTAGGCAATGGGAAGGAGCAGCTTGGACGAGAGCTTACAGAAAAAATATATTCCCATGACGGAAACTACATATTATACCCTTTTGTCTGTGGTGACACCCCGGCACGGCTATGCCATCATGCAGTATGTCAGTGAACTCACAAAGGGAAGGATCGTGCTGGGAACCGGCACCCTCTATACCATGGTGGGCAGGCTGGTGGCGGACGGCGTGATCGTGACGGTCCCTAATCCGGAGGGAAAGAAGGCCTATCAGACCACGGAGATCGGGCTTGAACTGCTTAGAATAGAGACGAAAAGGCTCGAAAAGCAGTTGACTGACGGTAAGAGTGTTTTGAAACAGGGGGGGTTGTAAAATGTCTCAGAGCAGTTTGGAACAGAATCACAAGGATGCAAAGAAAAAGAACAGGAAAAAAGTATTCAAGCTCTGGATCAGCTACCAGAAGGAAAGAAAATGGCTGGAGGATATGGCTCTGGAGGGATGGTTTCTGGAAAATATGTCCCTGGGCGTGGTCTATACCTTTGTGCAAGGGGAGCCGAGGCATGTTCTGTATGACATCGACCGATTCAGCCTGCCGAAAAAGCCCACGCTTGAAGAAATCCGTCATAAGGAGATATTTCTGGAAATGGCTCAGGAGTTGGGATGGCAGGAGGTAACCCACGACGAGAGCATGACCTATTATTTTGCCAAGGAGTACGAGGAGGGCGGCATCAATGAACTTCATAACGACCCGGAATCCCGACGGTACAGGGCTGAAAAATTCAGGCTTTTTGTATGGGAGTATGGAAAGAAACTCACCTTCTGGAGCGCTGTTATCGCATTGTTTGGTATATTTGCTAAACTGGTTCAGACAGCTTTACATGAGTTTTTTCTGGGATGGTACGATTGGTTCGCTCTTTTCTATGTGGTTTTCTGCTGCTTCATGGCGGTGGGGTATTGGAGACTGGGAGTCCGGTGTCAGCGGGAGCTTTCCATGACCAGACAGGAGTGGGAGGAAAGTGTGGATCCGAAAACCCACAAAAAAGAAAAAAAGCTGATCTTCACGGTCAGGAAGCTGAAAAGATTTCTCCAGAAGCAGGCCAAGGAAGGGTGGATACTCACCGGCGTAACACCCACGAAGTATTTCTTTGAAAAACAGGACATTGCAAATCAGATTTATACCATGGACAGCAGATGGCTGGTGAATAAGCGCCGGTCCGTCCTGCACGAAAAGAAAATCGCCGACGGCAAGGACCTTATCGGTCTGAATAACGACTGGCAGCTGCAGAGCGTCCGTGACGCCCAGGAAAAGGGATGGACCTTTGTGTGCGCCTTGGAGAACAGAAGTATAATATACCGGGGTAACCCGGAAAGCGTCCAACCTTTGAATGACGAGAGGTATGACAGAAAGCTGCGCTGGATATCCTTGATTGGCGAATATGGGTTTATCATATTGATCAGTGGTCTGGTTGGGGGTATTGTGGGATTTTGCAAAAATTTTTTTGGGGGCTAGTTAGCAAAATGCACATTAGAAAGAATTCTTTCGGAATTTACCAAAAGGAGATATGCCCATGTGGAATGAGTTGGGAATTAGCGCCGGAACAGGGATCATAATTCTGATTGCTCTGTATTTTGTGATCAAATGGGGAGTCAAGAGCGGGATTCGACAATGCTTTGAAGAGTTTGAGAAAAGTGAAATATTAGAAAAATTATTACAGCACATTGGGTACTCTGAAGAAATAACGCAACAGGAAGGAGAGGCAGAGGAGATATGATACTTGAGGTAAAGGACATTCATAAGAGCTTTGGGGAAAAGGAGGTACTCCACGGCATTAACTTTCAGGTGGAGAGCGGAAAGGCGTTAGGACTCCTGGGAAGGAACGGCGCCGGAAAAACCACCACCATCCGTATTCTTATGGATGTGTTCCATGCAAACAGCGGGGAGCTTCTGCTGGACGGAAAAAGGTTTATCCCCGGAAAGCACAGGATCGGCTACCTACCGGAGGAAAGGGGGCTGTATCCAAAGCGCACGGTGATGGACCAGATGATATTCTTAGGTACCCTGCGGGGCATGAGCAGCCGGGAGGCCAGACAGAGCGCGGAGCGGTGGCTGAAGCGTCTGGAGGTGGACGAGTATGCGCCCCGGAAGCTGGAGACTTTGTCCAAAGGAAACCAGCAGAAGGTGCAGCTGGCCTCCACGCTGGTGCATAACCCGGAGATTGTGATCCTGGATGAGCCCTTCAGCGGATTGGATCCAGTGAATTCCCAGATTTTGAAGGAGGTCATCAATGAGCTGATTGCAGAGGACAGACTGGTGATCTTCTCCAGCCACCAGATGAGCTATGTGGAGGAGTTCTGCGATCATATTGCCATCATTGACAAGGGAGAGGTGACGCTGGCCGGGGAACTGAAGGAGATCAAGAGGGAATATGGAAGGAACCGGCTGGTGCTGGCGGCGGAGGATACTTCTCCGGCGGAGCTTAGGGAGAGAGCGGAGCAGGTGCTGAACGGTGTGGCAATGGTGTCCGGAGAAAAGAAGGAGTTCCTGATCCTGGAGCTTGTGGAGGGAAAGAACCGCAGGCAGGTTCTGGAGCGGCTGGCAGGGTCAGATATCTCCGTGGGACGGTTTGGCAGCTATGAGCCGTCACTGAATGATATCTTTGTGGAAAAAGTGGGCGAGGAGAACGAAAAGGATTTGTAAAAATGCCGAAAAGCAATCATTTTTTGGTAGAATGGAGAATAAAAAATGAGAAAATTTGGGATAGTCTTAAAATATGAGCTAAAGGAATATTTTTCCAGCAAAGGATTTATGATCATTACAATTTTGATCGCTCTGGCAGGATCGGTACTTCTGTTTCTTCCCCGGTTTGTGGACCTGTCCGGATTCACCGGAGTACAAGTGGTTGGCAAAGACGAACAGACGGGAGAGGAATTGACGGGGCAGGAACAGACGGGATCGGAGGAGAAGGAACTGTATTTGTATTTGGATGAGTCGAGTATTTTGCAGGCGGATGTTCTGACAGCGATGTTTCCCGATGTGAAGTGGCAGGCTGCGGCCAGCAGGGCGGAACTGTCAGAGGCTGTGCAGACTAAGACAGCGGAGGCAGGATTTGTGATCAAAGGGCCCACGGAGTACGAGTATTATGTGTACAACAAGTCCATGTCGGATTCCAACCCTTATATATTTGAGGAAGCCATGCGGATCTGCTACCGGGCAGCCTATAGCGCGGCACAGGGCTGGAAACTGGATGAGATTGAAGCCATGTACAACGTGCCCATCACTGGCACAGAGCAGGTGTTAAACAAGGACACCAGTGAGAACTTCTGGTACTGTTATGTTCTGGTGATCATTGTGTTCATGCTGATTGTTATGTACGGTCAGATGATCGCCGTGGCCGTCACTAACGAGAAGAGCAACCGGGCCATTGAGGTGCTGGTGACAAGCACAACCTCCAACAGCCTGCTGTTTGGCAAGGTCATTGCCGGAGCCATCGGAGGCCTGTTTCAGGCAGGTCTGGTGCTGGGGGCGATTTTGCTTTCCTACCAGGTCAATCAGGAGTACTGGGGCGGACAGCTGGATATGTTCTTACATGTTCCCGCGAGTGTTCTGGTGACCTTCGCAGTGTTCGGCCTGGGCGGCTATCTGTTCTATGCGTTCCTGTACGGTGCAATGGGGGCCCTGGTGAGCAAGACCGAGGATGTGAGCAAGAGCTCCAGCGGACTGATGGTGATCGTCATGGCAGTTTACTTCTTCTCACTAGTGCAGCTGAATAACGTGGAAGGCCCCATTATCAAGGTGCTGTCCTTCCTGCCGGTGAGCTCTTATAGCACCATGTTTGCCCGGATTGCTATGGGTACGGTTGCGCCCTGGGAAATGCTCCTGTCCTTTGTGATCCTGGTGGCCTCCATCTTTGGAGCAGGCGTGCTGGGTGCAAAGATCTATCGCATGGGAACCCTGCGGTACGGCAATCCCATCAAGCTGGGAACGGCGCTGAAGGAGCTGCGGAAGGAAAAGTAAAGATATTAGGGAGCGAACGCCGGCTCAAAACCCGTCCAATACAGCGTTATAGGCTTTCGGCCCAAAATTCTTCCAAAGCAGCATTAAAAACCTCCGGCACATCCATATTTACGCAGTGCCCAGCCTGTTCAAAGATTACGGTTTGGCAGTTGGACTCGTGCTTCTGCCACATTTCTAAGGCCTTCAGTTCCATAGGGATATCGTGTGCACCGCAGCCGACCAGCAAAGGATATGACCTTGGTTGTGACGGATGGGCATTTACCATGCTGTTTAAAGCGGACAGATACAGAAAAGATTTTTTGGGAAACCGAATGTTCATATTGTAAAAGTCGTTTTGGGCCTGAGGAGTGTATGCGGATATCTTTTTGTTTGCTTTTGCAAACCACTTTACAGAAATCAATGCCTTCAGCATCATGAGCATTTGCGCTGAGCCGTTTTGTTTCTGTAATTGGGGGGCAAAGTTGTTAATATCATAACCGCCGAAGCAAGCCAGTGATCTGACTGCTTCCGGATAATGATTTGCGAAATCCTGTGCCAGAACGGCGCCTAAGGATATTCCCACGATATGTATTTTTTCAATCTTCTCCGTAAGCAGTATTTCATGTATCCAAGGGGACATTTGATCGATCCTGTCCCCTTTTCGGGCGGCAGTTGACTGTCCGTGCCCAATCACATCGACTGCCAATATATTATATTTGTCCTGAAAGTAATCAATCTGTGTCCGAAACATATTATGATCCACAAAGGCGGCATGGATGAAAAGGATCCATTCCTTTTTTTCCCTGCCGCTTATGTAATAAGTAATAGGTGAATTGTCAGATTTATATTTCGTCATAGCTCTTTTCTCCTCATTTTCTGTAATAGTCCTTCATACCAGTCAATGTTAAATTTCATCAGATCCCTGCCATATATTGCTGACATGTGCTGATATTGAAAGATATCAAAGTGTTCAGCGTCAATCTTAATATTGTCCGCTTCTTCGCAGATGGCATTCAAAATTTCATACTGCCCTTTTAAATAGAACAAATGTTGTTCTATTCTCGACTCTCGGTTTTCCCGGCTTGAAAGGCCCATGAAATAAAGCTTGGTCAGTTCAGGACTTTTCGGGGTTTGTGCTTCTATAGGAGCATTTACCCAGTGGAAGAAGAGCTGTTTTCCGCTTTCAGTGATAGAATATATTTTTTTATATTTTCCGTTCTCAACCGCCTCCTCAAAGCGGATGTAACCGCCACCCAACAGCTTTTTGATGGCTGCCTGTATACTGCCCATACTGCTGCTGTACATTAAATTCAGTCCCTTATTGATCCGGTCCCGCAGCTGATAAACCGTCCTGCTTTCCAATAGCAAAAGTCCGAGAATAATATAATCCATTGTCAACATCTCCATAATGTCCGATAGGTATATTACTATTAGATATATGAACATTATAAAGCATGATATGAAACAAGTCAATAGGATGAAAGAGAAGTATAAGTTGTACGCGCAGCCAATGTGTCCTTGCAAACGTAAGCCTGTCGTGGTACAATGTCCGCAAAATAGCGGGCTGAAAACAGCAGAAAGGACGAAAACATGGAAGCTTTGGAATTTAGATATGATACACAGCTCTTAATTGAGGGCACGGATTTGGACGAGGACGAGATTAGCGATTACATCACGGAACACTTCAAAGGCGACTGCCTGCTGGCGGTGGGAGATGACGAGCTGATCAAAGTGCATTTCCACACAAACGAGCCGTGGAAGCTGCTGGAGTATTGTGCTTCCCTGGGTGAGATCTATGATATCGTGGTGGAGGATATGGATCGCCAGGCCAGAGGATTACATGGCTGATCGCACCAGCTTTCCTGCACACCAAAACCTTTTCTTCTGCATAGGATACAGTGAGTGCAAGTGAGCGGGATGGGAGCTTGCTCACATACCGTGAACGACGAACGTCGGCCACAGGCGGTGCCTGTGGCACAATGCACGCGGCAAAGCATATGCAGGAGAAGGGGATTTTTTATGCCAGATTGTAGAGAACGGATTCTTTCCAACGACTATTACGACGTGATCACGGATTATCCCGTGCGGATGCTGGCGGAGAGCAACATGGACCTGTGCTACGCCAACATTGAAAATCTATACAGTGTGGTATATTTCAGCAGGATGGATGTGATGACTGCTGACAGCTATTTCTTTGAATATCGCAGCGTTCCCAAGCTGTATGGGCTGATGCAGGATGGGCCTATCGAAGGTGGATTTGATCCCAACAGCCTGATCGTCAGTGGAATCACCCAGATTCAGCGTGCCCCTTTGAACCTCACCGGGCGGGGATGCGTCATTGCGGTGATCGATACGGGCATAGATTACACAAATCCTCTGTTCCGCAATGAGGACGGCAGCAGCCGCATCCTTGCCATCTGGGACCAGACCATCCAGACTGGGACGCCGCCGGAGGGCTTCCAGTATGGCACGGAGTATACCCGGGAGGAAATTGACAGGGCTCTGCAGGCGGAGGATCCATATAGTATTGTGCCCAGCCGGGATGAGAACGGACACGGCACCGCCATGACCGGAGTGGCCGCCGGCAGCAGTGTCAGGGGTGGCTTGACCTATTTTGGCGCTGCACCGGAGGCAGATATCGTCATTGTGAAGCTGAAGGAATGCAAGCAGTATTTCCGGGATTTTTATATTATTCCTCAGAATGTGCCGGCTTATCAGGAAAATGATATTATGCTGGCAGTCCAGTATGCGGATTCCTTTACGGACACCTTTCGCAGGCCGGTGGTGATCTGTCTGGGACTTGGCACCAACAGCGGCGACCACACAGGCAGCTCCGCCCTGTCCCGCTATCTGGAGCTGGTGGCGGTGAAGCGCAGCCGGGCAGTGGTAGTGGGTGGAGGAAACGAAGGAAATTCCGCACATCATTTCCGGGGAAATCTGGAGCAGCGCAATGCAGAGAGTAACAGCGTCCCGGTGGAGATCCGGGTGGATCAGGGTGCTAAGGGATTTTTGTTGGAGTTGTGGGGAAATGTGCCTGATGTGTTTACTGTTTCCGTACGTTCGCCGGGGGGCGAGACCATTCCTCCGCTGCGGCTTGGCATCAGTGACAGCATCACCTATGGTTTTGTCTATGAGAGAACTCAGATCACTGTGGCAGGTACGCTGGTGGAACCTGCCTCCGGAGAGGAACTGATCCAGCTAAGAGTGCAGGATCCCACTCCCGGTATCTGGACATTTCTGGTGGAAAATGCTGGAATGATCCAAAATGGGCAGTTCCACCTTTGGCTGCCGATTTCCCAGTTTTTGAGCGCACCTGTGTATTTTTTGGAGGCTTCTCCCTACATTACCCTGACGGAGCCAGCCATGGCGATGGATGTGATCAGCGTGTCTGCCTACGATGCGGCCAACAATAGTTTTTATATTGAGTCCGGCCGGGGCTTTTCCCGGACAGGTGCCATCCGGCCCGATTTTGCCGCACCGGGAGTGGATGTGTTCACCTTCCGTGGAAGGGAGTCCGGCACCTCCATGTCGGCGGCCATCACCGCCGGTGCAGTGGCGCAGTTCATGCAGTGGGCTGTAGTGGAGGGCAACAACCCCCTGGTGGAGAGTCGGGAGATTAAGAATTATTTTATCAGGGGGGCTTCGCGGAGTAGTGGGCTTACGTATCCGAACCGGGAGTGGGGGTATGGGAGATTGAATATGGTGGGGACGTTTGATGCTTTGATTGGGGTGTAAATTAGTAGAAATTGATTGATTAAAAAGTGGGGAAATGTTAAGATTGTAATAGGTAACACAAAAGCACGAAGGAAAGAAGGTGCAGAATATGAAACGAGAAAACTATATTTCTGATGATGCAGTTGTAAAACGTGCAAATGAAGCAGTGAGAATAGAGCTTGAGAAACAAAAGGCCATGGATATTCCTGTGGTCATATATGACAGAGAAAAGCAAATCATATATCAGGAAAACAGCGATGGAACACGTATAGAAGCGGGGAAAAGGCTGAGAGAGGGGCGTTACAGTGAGCGTGTCGCGAAAGAAGCCTGAGGTGGTTGTTTTTGCCGGACCCAATGGTTCGGGGAAGAGTACATTTACACAATTGTTAATGCCACCTATTGATTATATTAATGCTGATGAGATTAAAAAGAATTTGAAATGTTCTGATCTGGAAGCGGCACAATTGGCAGAAAGGCAACGTGAAGAGCATATTGAACAGATGAGCGAGTTCTGCTTTGAAACAGTGTTGTCCACAGAGCGGAATATTAAATTGTTGGAGAAGGCAAAACAAAAAGGCTATTTCATTCGTTGTTATTATATCCTTACGGCGGATCCCATGATTAATGTGCTGCGTGTAAAATCAAGGGTAGAGGCAGGTGGACATGATGTGCCCGAGGAAAAAATAATCACAAGATATGATAGGGCGCTGTGCTTGGTAAAAGATTTGGTTCAAATCTGTGATGTGTGTCATATATATGATAATTCAGGAAATAAGCCATTTCGAATATTTAAAAAACGGAAAGAACAAATTTATTTCGACGAATGTGTTGACTGGTACCGAGAAGATATTGAGGTATTGACAGGAGTTAACAGTATGGAAAAGAGACATTTGAATTGAGAGAAATGTTGTAAAATGGTGGTGCTATGGCAAAATTTATTGATTTGACCAAGGAACAGATAGACGAACTTGCCTTTACAGAAAAAGAACTTGAGGAATTGGAGAGAGCAAGAAATATGTCGATTACCTTTGAGGAGGATTGTCCAGAGACAACCCCGGAAAAGGCAGTAAAATTCAGACGTGTAAACCCACCAAGATAACAGCAGAAGAATCTTGTGTGAATTGGAAAGCCAAGTAGGATGTAGGCATAAATGAGCAATACAGAATGGGTCATTTGCCATAAAGGTATGGTGGATGGCTCTTTCCTCTTAATTTCTGGAATGTCAAATTTCGAGCTTGCTGAAGTCTGTTTCCGGCGCGTGACATGCTCCGTTCTCACATAGATAGTATACCGGATGAACAGATGTCGGATAGTTTCTGGTGAATGGCGCAAGTTCTGCAAGCTCATCTTCATTTTCCGTAGATTTATATAGTATGCTCAAATCATGGAGAGGCTTGGTTTTTATGACATGCATCACCTCATCGGAAATATGCTCCCCGGTACAGATCAATTCTCTGTGGGGATAAAGCGCCCTTGACATGGAAAGAAGTCCATAACAATGCCCGGCAGGGTAGTCCTTTGACTGTCCTGCCAGAAACGTGTGCTGTCTGTCCGCCGTTTCCCGAAAGAACGCTTCTCCTGTGAGTCCAGCCAGGCGTTCCAGCACCATGGCGGCAACGGAATTGCTGGACGGAATGGCTCCGTCGTAGGTTTCTTTTGGCCGGACAATCAGTGGCTCCGCATCATGGGCTGTCATAAAAAAGCCTCCGTTGTCTTTGTCTTCAAACAGATCTATCATCATTTTTGCATACTGAATAGCCTCTTTTAAATACACCGCATCCAAGGTTCTGCTGTACAACTCCGTCAGTGCAAGGACATAAACCGCATGATCGTCAAGCTGTCCTGCATGGGCAGCTTCACCATCGCAAAAACGATGGTACAGGCGGCCATTTTCATCTGTCATAGAAGATTTTATGAACGCATAAGCCCGTATTGCTGCGCTGAGATAGCGGTTGTCATCCAGAACACTGCCTGCTGTTGCCAATGCTATGATGGCCCATGCGTTCCATGAGAGAAGAATCTTGTTGTCTAAATGGAGCTGTGTTCTTGACTTTCGATATTCATACAACTCGAAAAGCCTAGGATCATCAGAGTTCCAGCAGGGGTCTGATCTTCCGATGCGGTTCGGGATATTTTTGCCCTCAAAATTGCCGTCAGTTGTG
This sequence comes from Acetatifactor sp., assembly GCA_022511385.1. Taxonomy (GTDB): domain Bacteria; phylum Bacillota; class Clostridia; order Lachnospirales; family Lachnospiraceae; genus Acetatifactor. Next base: position 695 of record JAFLRN010000032.1, on the reverse strand, counting down.
ATATGATACAGTTGACAAAACAGAGAGCCATCTTTTTCACCAAGGACGCTGATCACCTCATCAGGGGTGAACAGATAGTATTTCCCCTCAACACCGTCACTGTCCGCGTCCTGTCCGCAGTAAAATCCGCCCTCCGGGTCGGTAAGTTCTCTCAGGATATAATCAGCCGTTCGTTTTGCAGTGTCTGCATAATTCCGATTCTGTGTTAATTGATAAGCTTCAAGATATGCAAGCATCAACAGCGCATTGTCGTACAGCATTTTCTCAAAATGCGGCACCAGCCATTTTTCATCGGTGGAATATCGAGAGAAACCGCCGCCGATGTGATCAAAAATTCCGCCTGCTGACATAGCCAGCAGTGTGTGTTCTGCCAGCTGCAAGGACTCTGGCTCCTTTTCTGTGACATTGACGCGCATCAGAAAAAGAAGGTTGTGGGGCGTCGGAAATTTAGGAGCTTGCCCGAATCCTCCCCAAACAGGGTCAAAAATCTCCCGGAGCAGGTGATACCCTTTTCTGATAAGAGCCCTGTCGGGTTTGCCATCGGAAAGAGTGTGGGAATGCTGAATTGCAGCGGTTATCTGTTCGCTTGACACAAGCAGGTTTTCCCTGTCAGTCCTCCAGAGAAACGTGATCTGCTGCAGCAGCTCGTGGAGCCCCGGTTGTCCGTATCGACTGGTTTTCGGGAAATAAGTTCC
>JAFLRN010000031.1 GCA_022511385.1 Acetatifactor sp. | reverse complement strand
TTTTTGGCGAAAAAGTATTGACAGACCGAATTCACCACTTTATAATACTAACTTAGTGAAGGGGATTGCAGGGATTATTTCCTGTAGGAATAATAGGAATTGACCCTTACATAAAAGCGCCATCAAATGGGTGTGCCTTTATGTTTTAATGCTTGAGAGAAAGCCCCAAAGACTATCTGACAGATGGCAGAAAGGGCTGCCAAATTGTTGGGTAGTTTTGTGCATCCCAAATTTAACCCTCTGAAATGTTATTATCCGAAAGTAATGAAGAGATTTTGCGTTTTAGGGGTTAAAGATATATACAGTATGTTTTTGAAATCTTCATGGTGGGGATTCCAAAAGTGTATTGATTCCAAAAAGGAGGAGAAAGTTATGAAAAAGAAACTGTTATGCTTACTGCTTGTTTCTGTATCAGTCCTTAGTTTGGCTGCATGCGGCGGCAACAGTAATGATAACGAAACCGACGATCCCGGGACTACACCCGACACCATTCAGGGTTCGGATGTGAACGCAAACTGGGACGGTGCGTACATTGACGCAGATGATTTCAAGGCGTATATCAGTCATGATCTGGATCAGATTGTAACTGATATTCAGGATTATCTGACAGCGGATGAGGCATCAGCGGTGAGCGCAGCTGTGGCAGCAGGAAAGGACGCGATTGCGGCAGCAGGCACTGTTCTTGATGTGGAAGCGGCCTATGACGCTGCATATCAGGCGATCCTTGACTGCATCCCCAAGGCAAGCGGCATTATTTCTTATTCGGACAGAGACGATCAGGAGCGTCTGAATATGCTGGCGATTCTGGAGACTTACGCATACAGAACAGGTAGCTCGGGACTGTCTCTGTTTGAAGACGGTGTCATCCAGCTGTATAATGAGCGTGTCACTCCCGGAACGGAGAATTATATTCCCGGTTACGGCTTCGGCACGCTGGCGGAGGGCAGCATTACCGCTGATCTGGAGTATGAAAGCAATGCCGATTGGAAGCGGTATTATCATACGTTAAATGCCAGTGATCCCGGAACGCTGAACTATCTGAATGATCAGGGTTCTGAGACGAACGATTTTTACAGCTATATCGCTGCAGGCTATTATACCAATTTTATGAATGCGACCAAGGACGGTTATGATTGGGTACCTGAGCTCGCTATAGGAGATATGGTAGCGCTCAACGATGACGACGGTAACGGAACAGCTACCAAATGGAGAATGCAGGTACGTACTGGTGCCGAGGGCCTGAAGTATACAACCGGCTCCACGATTCCCTCCCGCGCAGCTTTCAACAACAGAGATGTGGAGCTGGAGGACTATCTGACTCCGTATAAGCTGCTGCTTACCCAGAGTAACCAGTATTTCCGCGGTTCTGAGATGGCGAATAACGATACCGGCGCTATTGTAGGCGTAAAGGCATTTTATAACGGTACCGCAAACGGCTTTAATCAGACTCTCTGGGATCAGGTAGGCATCAAGGTATATGAGGAGGACGGCAAGAGTTATCTGGAGATTGAGTATACTCAGGAGATGACTCCTTTCTATGCTATGTATTATTGCAGCAGCGGTCTCTATATGCCGATTCCGCAGGATTTCCTGGATTTGGTGACCGTACAGAATTATCTGAGCTTTAATAATAATGCGACAGAGACACCGGTAGATAACTCTCTGGCTCTTGGTTCTTATTATCTTGAGACCTACAATCAGGACCAGGAAATTGTTTATAAGAAAAACCCTAACTATGTTTACGCGGATACCAAGTACAGCATTGAGGGTGTACATATCAGGGTATTCCCTGCTGCGACGGAGGACCGGGAAGCTTCCTTCAACGAGTTCCTGGCAGGACATACGGATGCCGCAAGCATTCCTCAGACCAGACTGGATGAGTACCGAAATGATCCTCGCGCCAGAAAGACCACCGGTACCTCTGTGTTCAAGCTGAATATGAACGCTTTGAGTGCCGAGGATTGGGAGAAGCTGTTTGGTGAGGACGGTATCGTGACACAGACTCCCAAGGATGAGTATTGGGAGGTAAAGCCCGCTCTTAACAATGCTCATTTCCGAAAGGGGTTGATGTATTCCGTTGACCGTCAGACCTTTGCTAACGCTAGAGGCAGCATCGCTTCTGTAAACTATTTCTCATCCGATTATCTGTGGAATCCGGTAGATGGTCTCTCTTACGATAATTCTGAAGAGCATCAGCGGGTTATTGCACCTCTGTTGGATGAAACAGACGGCTATGGCTACTCACTCGAGCTTGCGAGAGAGTATTTCCGGGTAGCTCTTTCAGAGCTGGAGGCAGAGGGAGCGTACACCCCCGGAACAGCGGAAAATCCTACGATCATCACTCTTGAGGTTGCATGGATGTACCCGCAGCATGAAGAAAGCTATCACAATGAAGTGAAATCCTATATGGAGACCGCTTTCAACGACGCCAGCGTTTGCGGAGGCAAGTATCAGCTTAATGTTGAGTTCTGGGTAGGAAATGAATGGTCGGATGTATACTATAACAAGATGATGGTGGGACAGTTTGATCTGGGCTTTGGTTCCATTTCCGGAAACTCTCTGAATCCTCTGGACTTCATGAGCGTTTTGTCCAGCGATCAGAATCTCTCTAACAGCTTTACTTTAAGCTGGGGCGCGGATACCAACGATGCAGATTCCTATCCCATTGTATATGACGGACAGCGTTTCTCCTATGACGCGTTTTATCGTGCGGCGAATACTCAGGCGATTGTGGCAGATGGCAACAGCCAGGATGCGATCACCTTCAGCTATGAGCCGCTTACAAAGAACGAGGACGGAAGCTATAGCGGTGCTATGGAAATGACAGCAACGCTCGCGAATCAGACCACGATTACCGTGACAGATGTTGTCTGCTGCAACTATGAGCGGTACTATTATGGTGATGGCAATTATGATGAAGCGTCGGTTGAATTTGAAGTGGAAGACAAAGGAAATGGCATTATCCGCATCACCTTCACCGTTCCCGCTGAGCTTGCAGAAGACTATGCTACAGGCAGCGGCACTTCCGAAGAGCCTTCAGGCGCTACAGGTTTTGATTTTTACTATGATTATGTCCTGAACGGCAAGGAGGTTCCGAACAACTACTATTCCACAGATGATAATTTTGTGGTGGAGTAAGCTTTGGATAGTAAAGAACAGATATATTGACGATATAAATATCGCCAATATCCATATGTTTCGATCAAAGGTAATGCGGCAGGATTGCCTGCCGCATTACTTTTTGATATATAGGAATATAGGGGGAAGATCATGGCAAAATATGTTGCAAAAAGAATTGGGCTGGCATTTATGACGGCCTTCATCATACTTTCATTGACCTTTATCCTGGTGAAACTCCTTCCGTTTAATCGGCCAATTGGGGGAGATGCCCAGCAGATTGCCTATTTTGACAAGCAGTACAGTCTGGGGTATGTGTATCGGTTTGAATACGAGAATCTGCAATACGGCGATTATTTGTATAAGTCGCCTACGGAACACGGCCGTGCATTTTATTATTATCAAGTGCCGATCATGACGCAGTATGTCAACTGGATCAAAAATATTGTTACAAAGTGGGACTGGGGCTACAGTAAGACATTTCAGCCAAATGTTTCCGCTGCGGTCATCATCGGTTCCAGAATCGGATATTCCATCCGGCTGAATATTTTTTCTGTTATTTTTTCCGTGCCCATCGGCATTCTGCTCGGAATATGGGCAGCATTGAAAAAGAATACAATGACGGACCATATAATTTCTACGTTGGTCATGGTTTTTATATCGATACCAAGTTTTGTTTTGATCTCCCTGGTGCTTCGGGCGTTTGCTTATAATCTGGGCTGGCTGCCCAGTGTATGGCCTACGGAATCCGCCGCCACGGCAATGAAGATAAAAGGATATATTATCCCTGTATTCTGTTTATCCTTCGGTTCCATCTGCCATTACTGTCGTTTCACCAGGGCTGAGTTGTGCGAGGTGATGGAGAGCGAATATCTGCTGCTTGCACGCACCAAGGGGCTGACCAGACGGCAGGCAATCATCCGACATGCCCTGAAAAATGCAATGGTTCCCATTTTCCCCTCTATTCTGGCGGAGTTCCTTTCCATTCTGGGGGGATCCATGATTCTGGAGCAGCTGTACGGCATTCCCGGAATCGGCAAGCTGTTTGTTTTGGCACTCAATTACAAGGATTATGATATTCTGTTTGTGGACATGGCGATTTTCACTACACTTGGCCTTCTGGCAGGCATTCTGCTGGATCTGTCCTACGGCTTTATTGATCCGAGAATTAGAATGGGGGCGAAGAAATAATGGCTGATACAGAAAAGGAAAGAGTCTTTCAAGAGGATGATTTCGTCCTGATCCAGGAGAATAAGCGGGTCACGGACACAAAGCTGGAAACAAAACCTACAACCTTTTTAAAGGATGCGCTCAGGCGGTTCCGGAAGAATAAGGCTTCTGTGGCGGGCAGCTATATTTTGGGCATATTGATTCTGCTGACCATATTTGTACCTATGCTTTCGAATGCGAATATTACGACGGTGCGCACTGTAGAAGCGTTTCTGGCTCCCAAGCTCTTTGAGGCAGGAACCGGATTCTGGGATGGCACACGGAAATATACGCGGGTCGTTTATGATAAAGAGCAGGAGATTCCAGCCCTAACCGAAAAATATTCCGCCGCCGCCATCAAGGCTGCCCTGGTGAAGATTACGGTAGATCCAGAACCTACCAAAATTGATGCCGCCAACCCCTACGGCGAAGGGGGCGTGGTGGTGGTGGCCACCGATGCGGCTATCGATAATAAAAACGCCCTGCTGTCATCAAAGACAACCGTCTTTGATACATCGGAGGATTACAAGCTGGATGTTGTTTTTAAGAACGAGGAAGGTGTCAGTAACTCCAAGCTGGGTGAATACGCAGTTTATTTGAAAGCAGGAGAGGACCAGATCCTGCTTCGGGATTTCTCCAGAGATTACAGTACTCTGTCTGTAAACTTAAGTGAAGCGCTGAGGTCGGCCGGAATGGATTCTGTCCGGGGCCAGGTTGTGTTTGAGGTGAAATCCTCAGCTGCCGGCCTCCAGTATATCCTGATTGAGAGCGCTGTGCTGAGCGCGGACAGTTCTGCTTCAAATGTGGAGGAACTGGCACAGATTTCTTTCACAGACGCAACGGAATTTATTAATGTGAGTGATATTAATAATCTTTCTTACTGGTCATGTACCGGGCGCAAGGGAATTCATGATTCACTGATTTACTACTGTGATTATGTGTTGGATACATATGCTCTGGTATATGGTGATGCAGATCTGGTGACTTATTCAGCTTCGGAACTGAACAGCTGGATTGAAGCGGGCTACTGTACCTACGATTACAAAGTGGGACCGGAATCCTTTGTAAAGCTGACCGATGACTGCCCCATCGATGAGGTGGAGGATCAGGCCATTATGGGAATTACCAAGAAGCTGTCAAGCATTACTGCCAGGGGCTGGGGATATCATAAGCTGGGCTATGATAAGATGCCGAAGTTCTTATTCGGAACAGACATGTCCGGGTTTGATCTGTTTAAGCGTGCTTTTGCAGGACTTCGAACTTCTCTGATCTTAGGGTTATGTACAGCGGCTTTCTGCTTCAGCTTTGGTCTGGTCTGGGGTTCTGTTTCCGGATATTTTGGCGGAAATGTGGATATATGGATGGAAAGGTTTTGTGAGATTTTGGGCGGCGTACCCTGGATCGTGGTCATGACCATATGTATTCTGCATCTTGGGAACAACTTCTTCACTTTTGTGTTGGCGCTCTGTATGACTGGTTGGATCGGAACAGCCGCTGGAACCCGAACCCAGTTCTACCGTTTTAAGGGACGGGAGTATGTGCTGGCGTCAAGAACTCTGGGTTCCTCGGATAAAAGGTTGATTTTTAAGCATATTCTGCCAAATTCCCTAGGAACCATAGTTACCTCCAGTGTACTGATGATTCCAAGCAGCATCTATTCTGAGGCTACACTGGCATATTTAAATCTGGGACTTCAGGGAAGGCAGTCTTTCGGTGTTATGATGTCCAATAATCAGCCGTACCTGGCTGTTTATCCGAATCTGGTTATCTTCCCGGCTGTTGTCATGGCGCTGATGATGATTTCTTTCAATCTCTTCGGAAACGGATTGCGGGATGCGATCAACCCGACTCTGAAAGGTAGCGAATAACGGGGTGGAATTTGCAGCTGCGGTATACGTAGAGATTGCGGAAAGGTGTGGAAGGTATGGCATCACAGGAAAAAGTATTATCGGTAAATAATTTAGTAATTAATTTTAAGACGGATAACGGCATGTTGAAAGCTGTCCGTGATATTTCCTTTGATTTGAACCGCGGCGAGACCCTTTGTATCGTAGGCGAGTCCGGTTCGGGAAAATCGGTCACCTCAAAGGCAATTATGGGGATTCTGGCCAACAATGCCATTGTTGAGCATGGGAATATCATATATCGGGGCGAGAATCTGTTGGAAATCTCTGAGGATGAGTTCTACAAGATTCGCGGACATAAGATTGGCATGATTTTCCAGGATCCGCTGTCTTCCTTAAATCCGATTGTCCGCATAGGAAAACAGATTACGGAGGCTATGCTGATCAATTCAGACAAACTTAAGCTCATGTACAATGACCTGATCAGCGACGATCTCATCCGTTATAAAAACACTCTGTCAAAACGGAATATTGAGATCGCCAATGAGAAGAGAAAGCTTGAGACCTTTATTTCAGAGCTGGCCGCTAAGGAGAATACAAACGCCCAGGAGAGAGCCGCCGATAAAAAGGCGGTAAAGGAGAAAAAGCTTGCATTTAAAGAATTTGAAAAGAATACCCGGGCGCAATATGAAAAAAAGGTCAAAGAGCTGAAAGCGGTGCTGGAAGAGACCGAAAAAAAGGCGAAACAGCAGGTAAAAGAATACAAGGAAAAAATAACCACGGAGCACAGGGCCCGTCTTGCGGAACTTAAAAAGAAGCAGGCAATGGCTTCAGAGAGTGAAAAGTCCGGTATAAAAGAGCAGATAGATGCGGAAAAGCTTGACTATGCAAACAAGCTGAAAATAACGAAAGCTGAGGCAAAAAAACGTGCGCTCCAGATTATGCGCGAGGTGGGAATACCTGAGCCGGAGAGACGTTATAAGCAGTATCCATTTGAGTTTTCCGGCGGTATGAGACAACGTATCGTCATCGCTATCGCACTGACAGCATCCCCGGAGATCCTGATCTGCGACGAACCTACAACTGCGCTGGATGTGACCATTCAGGCCCAGATATTGGAGCTTATCAACAAAATCAAGGCGGAGAGAAATCTCTCCTGTATTTTCATCACCCATGACCTGGGTGTAGTTGCCAATATGGCTGACAGGGTGGCTGTCATGTATGCCGGCAAGATCGTAGAGTGCGGTACGGCTGAGGAAATCTTTTACGATCCCAGGCATCCTTATACATGGGCACTGCTCTCCAGTATTCCAGATGTGGACAGCAAGGAAAAGCTGGAGGCAATCCCCGGGACGCCTCCGAATATGATTTACCCGCCTAAGGGCGATGCGTTTGCTGCCCGCAGCAGATTTGCCATGAATATCGATTATAGGCAGGAACCTCCGATGTTCAAGGTCAGCGATACCCATTATGCTGCCACGTGGCTGTTGGATCCGCATGCGCCGAAGGTTGAAATGCCGAAAATTGTGAGTGAAAGAATTCGGATTTCTCTTGAGGAGGAAGCGTAAAAACGATAAGAAGCGTGCGCAGCGCTTTGGAATGGAGGAAAAATGAGTGATACAATGACCCCATACGAGGGAAATGCCCCGGATGCGGAATTTAACAAGCAGTACAATATCAACCCGCAAGTAAAACAGAAGCCGGAGCTTCGGGAAAAAGGTATTATTCTTTCCGTCAGACATCTGAAGCAGTATTTCTTTTTCGGAAAGGGCATAAACCGTCAGAAGCTGAAAGCGGTGTCAGACGTTTCCTTTGATATTAAAGAGGGAGAGTGTCTCGGTATAGTGGGCGAGAGCGGCTGCGGTAAGACGACTACCGGGCGGAGTATCATACGCCTTTATGATATTACATCGGGATCGGTCTATTTTAAGGGAGTCCGAATCAGCGGCGGTAATAGATGGAACAAAAAAGAGATTAAATGGTCGAAGATCCGCGGCGATCAGGAAATAAAGGATATCAGAGAAAAACTGAAACAGGAAATTGCCGCACTGGATCAGGGCAGCGCGGACTATCAGACGAAGGTCTCCGCACTTAACGCGGAGGCTGATAAAGCAGTTGCTGCAATTAAGGCGAGAATTGAAAACATTAAAAAAGAACAGACTGCGAAAATCAAGCAGATTAAATATGACAATGAGCATACGAGCAGAAAGCTGCTGAACGAGATCCAGATGATCTTCCAGGATCCGGTGGACTCGCTGGATCCGCGTATGACCGTGGAGGATATTATCCAGGAGGGGCTGCGGATACAGGGCTACCGCAATAAAGAGGAAAATCATAAAAAGGTGGTAGAGATGCTTAACCGGGTGGGACTTGTAGAGGAGCATGCGTCCCGCTACCCCCATGAATTTTCAGGCGGTCAGAGACAGAGGATCGGTATTGCGCGGGCGCTTATTATGAATCCCAGGCTTTTGATCTGCGATGAGCCGATTTCGGCATTGGATGTGTCCATACGTGCTCAGGTTATTAACCTTCTGAACGAGCTGCAGGAGGAACTGGATCTTTCCATTATATTCATTGCCCATGACCTTTCTGTGGTAAGATATTTTTGTGATACCATTGTAGTCATGTACTTTGGCAAGGTGGTGGAGAAGGCGTCCAGCGCGGAACTTTTTGCCCATCCTACCCATCCATATACAAAAGCGCTTCTGTCTGCCATTCCAAAGCCGAATCCGAAATCGGAAAAAAAGAGACAGCGTATTCTTTATGAGCCTGAGAAGGTACATGACTATGAACACGGCGATACGCCGACTTTAAGGGAACTGTGGAAGGATCATTTCGTGTATTGTAATCAGTCTGAGTATGAGAAATATATGGAAGAGTGGAAAGAGTGACTGTGGGGACGTGGAAAAGATATGCTGTGGCGTTTCTCATCAATGTCGGGATTACATTGCTTGTGCTGTTTACGAGGGGTTTTGACTTGAAGATATATTACGTGGATGCCTTCAGTGTGGCAGGGGCTGTCTCCATATTGCTGGGACTGTTCGTCTGGATTGTAAGGGCTGGAATATTTGACACGGTAGGCTACGGATTTTCCACGCTCTATGATCATGGGAAATACAGGGATTTGTATGAATATAGCAGTCGCAAGAAGGAGAAAAGGAGCAGACAGCGCGGGTCCTTTTTACCGCTTCTTGTGATGGGGCTTGGGTTTCTTGGGATTTCGCTTTTGATCACTGCAGTGTGACCAGATCATATCCGCCGCGTAAACGTATTTACGGCCACAGGATCTGTTTCAAAGAATGAAAATTTTTTAAATCTCCCTAAAGAAATTTCACCAATCTGTCGATATAATAAACACTAGGGCATGGAAGCGGAGAAACGAACGGACGGACCCGTTCTTTTCTCCGCGTTTGTTTATATTAATATTGATATAAAATATGTAGTAATCAGCCCAATAACTAAATTATATTTTTATAAATTTTATATTTCCCCCTATGAAAATGGAAAAACTTCGGTTATAATAAACGATGTATGACCAGAATTATCCGTTAGAACCATTTGAATCCATTGGAAAGGGGAAACAACAACATGCAGTGTACAGATATTGGAATTGACTTAGGTACAGCCAGCATTTTAGTATACATCAGAGGAAAAGGCGTTGTCCTGAAAGAGCCCTCTGTTGTAGCTTTCGATAGAGATACCGACAAGATCAAGGCCATAGGAGAGGATGCCCGCCTGATGCTGGGAAGAACCCCCGGCAATATCGTGGCGGTGAGACCTCTTCGCCAGGGCGTTATCTCTGACTATCAGGTGACCGAAAAGATGATGAAATATTTCATCCAGAAAGCACTGGGCAAAAGAACCTTCCGGAAGCCCCGTATAGCGGTCTGTGTGCCCAGCGGCGTCACCGAAGTGGAAAAGAAGGCCGTGGAGGACGCTACCTATCAGGCAGGCGCAAGGGAAGTTTCCATCATTGAGGAGCCCATCGCGGCAGCCATCGGCGCAGGTATCGACATTTCCAAGCCCTGCGGCAATATGATCGTGGATATTGGCGGTGGTACCTCCGATATCGCAGTGATCTCGCTGGGCGGCACGGTTGTCAGCGCATCCATCAAAATTGCCGGTGACGACTTTGACGACGCCATCGTCCGGTACATGAGAAAGAAGCACAATCTCCTGATCGGTGAGAGAACTGCCGAGGATCTGAAAATAAAGATCGGCTCCGCTTACAGAAGACCGGAGATCGACTATATGGATGTCAGAGGCAGAAACCTGGTGACAGGTCTTCCGAAGACGGTAAAGGTTTCCTCCGAGGAAACGGAGGAAGCTCTGAAGGAAACTACTGCCCAGATCGTGGAGACCATCCACAGCGTGCTGGAGAAGACGCCCCCCGAGCTGGCGGCGGATATTGCAGACAGAGGTATTGTCCTTACCGGAGGCGGAAGCCTGCTGAGGGGACTGGAAGAACTGATCTCCGCAAAGACAGGAATCAATACCATGACTGCCGAAGACCCCATGACGGCAGTTGCCATCGGAACTGGAAGGTTTGTGGAATTCCTTTCCGGCTACAGGGAAAACGCATAAACTGACAGATAGATACGGCAGGCCGGCTTGGGGCCGGAGAGGAAGGAGTACTGAATGCTAAAGGGTTTATACACGGCTCATACGGGCATGATCAACGAGCAGCATAGAATGGACACGCTGACAAACAACCTTGCCAACGCCAATACGGTGGGATTTAAGAAGGAGGGTGCAACCAGTCAGGCCTTCGGAGACCTGCTGGCGTTGAAGATCAAGGATGCATCTGTTGGCACAAGGATTGCACAGCCCCTGGGCTTTAACAATCCCGGAGTTAAGATCGGTGAAAACTATACGGACTTTACCCAGGGTTCCTTCCGTGTTACAGGCAATACCTATGATCTGGCGTTGTCAGGAAGCGGCTTTTTTACCATTGAATTTACCAACAAGGCCGGAGAGACCTCTACCATGTACACCAGGGCAGGCCAGTTTACCCTGACCAGGGAGGGTTTTCTGGTTACGGAGGACGGCGACTATGTGCTTGATACCCAGAGCCGCCGGATTCAGCTGGACACCCTGACAGATTCCTTTATTGACCAGGATGGCACAATTTATCAGCATGATGTGCCTGTGGCCACCATCCAGATCACGGATTTTGAGGACTATAATTATCTGGCAAAGTTCGCTGAAACATATTATTATCCGGTGGAGGGAGCAGTTATTACCCCCGCTGATGCGCAGATCAATTCCGGATATCTGGAGATGGCAAACATGCAGGTGGTTTCCGAGATGGTGAACCTGATCGCCATTACCAGAGCCTATGAGAGCAATCAGAAGATCATCCAGACCTATGACAGTTCACTGGAGATTGCAGTGAACCAGCTGGGTAAGGTCTAATCCGATAAATTAACGCAGCAATAGTAAATATCCCGTTCCAAAGGACGGCAGGATAATGGAAAGGAAGAATACATATGGTACGGAGTTTATGGACAGCGGCAACAGGCATGATCGCACAGCAGATTAATCTTGATACGATAGCAAACAACCTGTCAAACGTAAACACAACCGGTTATAAGACCCAGGTGAATGAGTTTAAGACGTTGCTTTATCAGACGCTGCAGACGAGAACCACCACCGCAAACGGTGAGCGGAAGCCCACCAGCGCCCAGGTAGGCTTAGGTGTGCGCAACTCAGCTATCACCTCCATCTTCACTACCGGCAGCATGCTCGCCTCCGAGAGAGACACATCCTTTGCCATTGACGGAAAGGGCTTCTTCGCAGTGAGGGGCAGGGATGGCAACACCTACTATACACGCAACGGTAATCTGAATTTTGCCATTGGTATTGACGGCAATATGCTGACTGATTCCAACGGTCTTTCCGTGCTGGATACCGCCGGAAATCCCATCGTACTGGATGAGGACTTGGTTTTGAGCCGGGTTACAGTCTCTGCTGACGGTACCATATGCTATCCCGACGAAAACGGCAATCCCCAGTCTCTGGGTATTACCATCGCGTTGTTCCAATTCAACAATCCCAACGGACTGGACAGACTGGCCGAGAGCCTTTATGCCCAGACCGCAGCCAGCGGCCAGCCCATCAACGAAGCTACCAATCCCGATGTGGAGCCCAGTAGAATAATTCAAGGTTACCTGGAAGGATCCAACGTCCAGGTGGCGGACGAGATGGTAAACATGATCGTAGCCCAGCGTGCTTACGAAATGAACTCCAAAGCCATCCAGGCATCCGACGAAATGCTGCAGCAGGCTAATAACTTACGCCGCTAAGCTCAGCCAGACGTGATGGACGGAGAAAAATCGTGCTTGCTCGAATTTTTCACAATACATTACGTCTGAGGGAGCGCCCCATGCTGAAACCTGATAATTTATTTTTATTCTAGCCATGCTTCATACAGGCCAGCACTGCCAGTGCTGACCGTCACTCATAAAGATTATATGTGAACAGTACCAATAATTCATCCAGTATGAACAGGAGGACTTCACCATGGTAGACATGACCGATATCGCTTCCATGTACAGCGATGCATATGCATCAGCAGCCAACCAGACTGCCAACAAAATAAAAAACCAGCTGGATGGCGCAGATTATTCCAAAGCCACGGACGACGAGCTGCTGGCTGCCTGCAAACAGTTTGAGGCGTACTTTGTGGAGCAGCTCTATAAAGGAATGATGAAGACCATTCCCCAGAGTGAGGAAACCTCAAATTACACCTCCATGATGACGGATTTCTACAAGGACCAGATGATCCAGAGCATGGCGGAGCAGACCACTAAACAGACCAATCTTGGACTTGCCCAGATGCTCTACGAGCAGATGAAGCGCAACTATGGGATTGTAGACATACCCGCCACGGATAAGGATGCCGAGCCTTCCGTGGAGGATCCTGAAAGTACTGAGGCCGTGGATGCAGCAGCTGCCGTATAAGGCGGAATAGTTCTGCAGACAGATAAACCATCATGATAACAAGGAACCGATAAGGCTGCTTATTTTTAGCAGCCTTCTTTGTGCATCATGGAATATACTTGGGAGGACCCATGGAAACCATCAGCGGATATGTGGAGCACATCATTTTCCAGAATACTGAGAATGGATATACAGTTATGACTCTGGTCTCCCAGGGTGAGGAGCTGACCTGTGTGGGCATATGTCGGGGGCTGAGCCAGGGTGAGAACATTACTGCCCATGGCGATTATATCGAGCACCCGGTGTATGGCAGACAGTTTAAGATGAGCAGTTTTCAGGTCACGGCACCCCAGGACAGCGTCAGCATGGAGCGCTACCTGGGTTCAGGAGCTGTAAAGGGCGTAGGAGCGGCGCTTGCTGCCCGTATCGTGAAGAAGTTTGGGGATGATACCTTCCGCATCATTGAGGAAGAACCGGAACGTCTGGCGGAAGTAAAGGGCATCAGTGAAAAAAAGGCCCAGGAGATTGCTATCCAGATGGAGGAGAGGAGGGAACTTCGGGATGCTATGGTGTATCTCCAGCAATACGGAATATCCAACGCGTTGGCGGTGAAAATATATGATACATACGGTATGGAGCTTTACGCCGTTCTGAAGGAAAATCCCTACAGGCTGGCGGAGGATATAAGCGGTGTAGGCTTCCGACTTGCGGATGAACTGGCATCCCGGATTGGCATTCACGCTGACTCGGATTTTCGGATCCGCAGCGGTATCTTCTATACCCTGATGGGAGCCGTGGGGGAGGGACATTGCTATCTTCCCATGGAAATATTGATAGAAAGAGCACACGTGTTATTAAATGTAGCGCCAGAATATATACGCCCCCAGGTAGACAACCTTGTCATGGATAAAAAGCTTGTCATCAAGGGAGATTGTGTCTATGCAGCCTCCTACTATTACGCGGAGCTGAACTGCGCAAGGATGCTGTATGAACTGAACATTCCCATGGTGGAGGCGGAGAATCTTCCCTCCCAGGATGCGGTCATGAAAAAGAGGCTGGAGAATCTGGCGGAAGACCTGAAAATGGAACTGGATGAGCTGCAACTGCAGGCGGTGACACAGTGCATCCGCAACGGTCTTTTTATTCTTTCCGGAGGACCGGGGACAGGAAAAACTACCACTATCAACATGATCATCAGGTATTTTGATGCGGAAGGTCTGGACATTTTTCTGGCTGCGCCCACGGGCAGGGCGGCCAAGCGCATGACGGAGGCCACAGGCTTTGAGGCCAGGACCATCCACCGTATGCTGGAGCTGAACAGCGCCCTTTCGGATGAGACCACCCGGAAGGTCAGCTTTGAGCGCAACGAGGAAAATCCGCTGGAGGCGGATGTGATCATCATCGATGAGATGTCCATGGTGGATGTCCAGCTCTTTCAGTCGCTTCTTCGGGCAGTGATACCGGGCACAAGGCTGGTCCTGGTGGGGGATGTGAACCAGTTGCCCAGCGTAGGGCCGGGACAGGTGCTCAGGGACCTGTTAAACAGCGGTGCATTTCCTATGATGACGCTGCAAAGAATCTTCCGTCAGGCGGAAGAAAGTGACATTATTGTCAATGCGCATAGGGTCAATAGTGGACAGCAGATAACATTGGACAATAAATCCAGGGACTTTTTTATGCTGGAGAGAAATGACGTCAATGTCATTTATAAGCATATGATTCAGCTGATCAGAGAAATGCTGCCGGGATATGTGAAGGCCACACCCTTTGAAATCCAGGTGCTGACACCCATGCGCAAGGGACCTCTGGGCTGTGAGACATTGAACGGAATTCTGCAGAGATATTTAAATCCGCCGGATGAGTGTAAGAAAGAGCATGCCAGTGGAGATACTATTTACCGCGAGGGTGACAAGGTCATGCAGATAAAAAACAACTATCAGCTGGAGTGGGAGGTGGTCAGCCGCTACGGTATTCCTGTGGACAGGGGAGCAGGGGTCTTCAACGGTGACATGGGCAGGATCCTGGAGATCAACGAGACGTCGTCCACTCTGGTGGTAGAATATGACGAACAGCGCAGGGTAACCTATCCTTTTTCCATGCTGGAGGAGCTGGAGCTGTGCTATGCCGTCACGATCCACAAGTCCCAGGGGAGCGAGTATCCGGCGGTGATTCTGCCGCTGCTTGCGGGGTCAAGGCTGCTCTTTAACCGAAATCTGCTTTACACCGCTATCACAAGGGCGAAAAGCTGTGTCACCATACTGGGCAGTAGTGACACGGTGCGCAGCATGATAGACAATGTCAGTGAAAACAGACGGTATACCGCATTGGAACAGAGGATCAGGGAGATAAGCGAGGTTGGAGAAGGTTTCTGAGGGGAGCCTTCATGAATAAAAGAAAAAGTGCATTTAAAATTGTGGGAGAGGGAGTCGCGCAACTGCTGTTCCCGAGACGCTGCCCTGTTTGTGACAGGATTGTCATACCGTGGGGAGAGAAGATATGCCTGGGTTGCCTGAAGCGTCTAAAACTACTTGAATCTCCCTGGTGCATGCAGTGTGGAAAGAAACTGGCGGCGCCCGGGGAGTACTGCAGGAACTGCGGACCCGGAAGGCACAGCTATACCAGGGGAAGGTCCCTGTATGAGTACGGCAGCGCAGCAAAGTCCATCTATCGGTTCAAGTATGGTGGCCGTCAGGAGTATGCGGCATTTTTTGGGGAGCAGATCGTAGAATATTTAGGCGACTTTATCCGGGCGGTACAGCCCGATGGGCTGGTGCCGATCCCCCTGCATCCCAGGCGCAGAGCCAGACGGGGATATAACCAGGCGGAGCTGCTGGCCCGGGAGATTGGGGCACGGACAGGGGTGCCTGTGTACGCAGATTGGCTCCTTCGGGTGAAGAATACAATTCCTCTAAAACAGCTGTCGCCAAAAGAACGTCAAAATAATTTGAAAAAAGCTTTTAAAATATCGGGAAATGATGTAAAATTAAAAAAAGTTATTATTGTGGATGATATTTATACCACAGGAGCAACAATTGAAGAGGCGGCAAAAATTTTGAAACAGGCTGGTGTGGGACGTATATACTTCGTCGCCCTGGCCAGTGCCGAGGCGCGGGATGAACTGTAATTCAGAGCTCCTGCGAGCGGGCGGATTTTTCGGCCGCAAAAAATGGAGGGTATTATGAACATCAGAAATTGCAGAGTATGTGGACGGATTTTCAACTATATGTCAGGAGCGCCCGTATGTCCAGCCTGCAAGGATAACCTTGAGGCAAAATTCCAGGAGGTCAAGGAATATATCCGTGAGCATCGGGGCGTAGGTATTCAGCAAGTGGCTGAGGCTTGCGACGTTGATCCTGCACAGATCCGCCAGTGGCTGAGAGACGACCGCCTGGAGGTGACAGAGGACTCCGCGATGTTCCTGACTTGTGAGTCCTGCGGTTCGCCGATCCGCAGCGGCAGGTTCTGTGAGAAGTGCAAAAACAACATGTCAAGGAGCTTTGATGAGGTGTTGAAGACCAACCGTCCTGCGCCCAAGCCTGAGAAGAAGTCCAGCAGCGATGATAGCGCAAGAATGAGGTTTCTGTAAAAGCGGCCCCATATGGTTATGCGGAGGAATGCGAGAAAATGCTGAATGAAGAACGTGTCATTCTGATGACACATATGGCTTCCTACGAGTCCGGAGAGGGAAAGCAGAACGTTAAAATTGGTAATTATTTCCGCAGTGATTACATTGCTGTTCAGGTGCTGAAGGCAGTGATCAGTGCAACCATCGCCTTTGCGTTGGTGTTTGCGCTGTACATTCTTTACAATTTGGAGATCTTTCTGCAGGATCTGTACAAGATAGATATTATCCTCTTTGCGAAGAATGTGTTGACCTACTATGGGATTACCGTGGTGGGCTACGGGATACTGACTTATATTCTCAGTACTTACCGGTATGCCAAGGCCAAGAATAACTTAAAGCACTATTATCAAAATTTGAAAAAGCTGAATTCCCTATATAATCAGCAATGATTTGGAGTAAGTCAGAATGACCGATTTATTAGAAATAAGAGAAAAGATAAAATTAGTATACAGCAAGTATGAGGTGTTTATCCTGCCTCTGGCGAAGTTCCTGTTGGCCTTTGTCGTGTTGCTGTCACTGAATTCCAAGCTTGGCTATATGGGCCGGCTGGACAATATGGCGTTGGTTCTGATCGTGGCGCTGATGTGTTCTTTCTTGCCCACAGGCTGTATTATTCTTTTTGCAATGCTATTCAGCCTGTTGCATATGTATGCGCTTGCCATGGAGGCGGCGCTGGTGGGATTGTGTCTGTATCTGGTGATGTTCCTGTTGTTTTTGCGGTTCAGCCCCAAGGATTCGTTGGTGGTAGTGCTGACGCCGCTGCTCTTTTTCCTGCATGTTCCCTATGTGACGCCCATCGCTGTGGGACTGTTATGTGGGCCTGCATCTATGATATCGGTGGGCTGCGGCGTGGCGATCCACTATCTGCTGCAGACGGTAGTTGACAGCGCGGCTGCCCTGAACACCATGGGAGATGAGGAGGCGATAGCAAAGATTCGTCTGATGATCGACGGCATCATAGGCAACCGGGAAATGATGGTGATGATTGCGGCTTTTGCCATCACCGTGCTGGTAGTATACCTGATCCGCAGGCTTTCTATTGATTATGCATGGACCATTGCCATGGTATCCGGTGCGCTGATCGACGTGATGATCCTGTTGATCGGAGATTTGATCTACGATATCAATACTTCCGTTGTGAGTGCGCTGCTGGGTTCTCTGCTGGCGGTGGCGGTGGCGAAGGTTATAGAATTTTTCCGGTTCTGCGTGGATTACAGCAGGACGGAGAAGGTTCAGTTCGAGGACGATGAGTATTACTATTACGTGAAGGCAGTCCCCAAGATGACTGTGGCAATGTCAACCAAGACGGTGAAGAAGATCAACGCCCAGCATGTGAGGAATGAAGCTGTGTCTGACAGGGAGGACGAGGACAGCTATCGGAGCACGGGAGCTCAGTCCCGGAGAGGCGGCATGGGCCGTAGTGTCACAACGGAGAGAACGGCGGCCGGTCGCAGCGGTTACGGTACGACCAGGGGAACGGGCCGCGGTGACAGAAGAGTGGGAAGAAGTGTCACCATCGGCAGTACGTCCCAGAAGAGTGATTTGGACGATTATATAGAGGATTTTGACGAAGAGATCTAGCGTAACGACAAAAATGGGGGAAGCAGGGCTAGGGTAAAATGCATTGGTTTGACACGATAGGCGACAGGATGGCCGAATACCTGAAAACTTCCATGGTCTATATTACGACGATGGATATTTATGATTATTTTGAAATTTTTATCATAGCCTTTTTAATGTATTATATTTTAGTCTGGGTGAAGGCGACCAGGGCATGGTTGCTGCTTCGCGGTATGATCGTGATCATGGTGTTCCTTTTGTTGGCGTTTTTGATGGATATGAGCACTATCATGTGGCTGGCGAGAAATGTGTTGAGCATTGCTGTGATAGCGCTGATCGTGGTTCTTCAGCCGGAGCTTCGCCATGCTCTGGAAAATCTGGGACGGCGAAATTTTCTTCCTTCTATGATCTTTTCCGATTCTTCCCACAGGGAACAGGAAATCTTTTCTGAGAAGACCATCAACGAAATTACCAAAGCGTGCGTGGAAATGGGAAAGATGAAGACGGGTGCCCTGATCGTTATCGAGCAGAAGGAGTCCCTGAAGGATTACGAGAGAACGGGCATTGAGGTTGACGCTATCGTTTCCAGCCAGCTTCTCATCAACATATTTGAGCATAACACGCCGCTCCACGACGGAGCCGTGATCATTAGGGGAAATCGGGTGACCTCGGCCACCTGCTATCTGCCGCTGTCCGACAATCTGGGTTTGAGCAAGGAGCTTGGTACCAGGCACCGGGCGGGGGTGGGCATCTCAGAAGTGACGGATTCCCTGACGGTGATCGTGTCAGAGGAGACGGGTAAGATTAGCGTGGCATACACAGGGGGACTGGAGAGAAATTTAGATTCTGAAAAGCTGAGAGAGCAGCTTCAGGTAATCCTGAATAACAAGAGCCTGGAAGAACATTCGGGAAGTAAACGAAAACGGAAAGGAAAGCGCAGAAGTAAAGACCAACAGGAGCAAGGACTAAAATGAGAAAGAAGATATTTCATAACTGGGGGCTGAAGCTGGGATCTCTTGTGCTTGCTTTTTTGTTGTGGCTGTTAGTGATACAGTTAGACGATCCCCCAGACACCAAAACTTTTCGTGGAGTACCTGTGGTATTGACAAACACGGAACTGCTGGATGAGCAAAATAAGGTATATCAGGTACTGGATAATACGGATACCGTCACTGTTACGGTACGGGCTCCTGGAAGCATTATCAACAACTTGGACCCTTCCGATATTGTGGCGATAGCCGACATGAGCAAGCTCACGGAGATTAACACCATCGCCATCGCATTTTCTGTGCAGACAGCAGATGATGTAGAGTCCATCAGAGGAAATCCGGATGTGCTTCGTCTGAATGTGGAAGATCGAAAGACAAAGTGGATTAACTTACATTACAATATTATCGGTGAAGCGGCAGAAGGATATATGGTATCAAATGCCCAGCTTGACCTGACGCAGATTGAGATTACCGGCCCCCAGTCGGCGGTGGACCAGGTCAGCGATGCCCGTGTGGACATTAATGTGTCGAACGCTACCACCAATCTGTCTGCAAATGTGGAAATACAGCTTTATGATGCGGAAGGAAAGCTGTTGGACTACGGAAGCATTACCAAGAATGTGAATTATGTGCGTATGTCCGTAGAGGTACTGGCTACCAAGGAGGTACCTGTGGTTGTGAGCACTGTGGGAACGCCCGCAGAGGGATTCCTGGCTACGGGAGAGATACGGTGCGATCCGGATAAAGTTCTGATCGCAGGAACCTCGTCGGCTCTTGCCAATGTGAACCGCATCGTCATTCCTGCGGAAGATATTGATATTACCGGTGCAAGCAGTAATGTAGTGACAAGTGTCAATATTAGGAACCTGTTATCTGACAGCAATGTCAGGTTGGCAGACACAAGCTTATCCAGCAACGTGACGGTCACGGTGTTCATTGAACCGAAGGTAGAGAAGACGTTGGAGATCGCGCCTGATAATATTGTTATTCTCAATACGCCGGCGGAGATAAGTGCAGAGTTGGTGGACACAGACGGCTTCTTCCGATTGACCATATCAGGCCTGGAGTCGGTGGTATCTGCAGTGACGGCAGACACTTTGGGTGCCAGGGTGGATCTGGCAGCCTGGATGGAGGAGCAGGAGCTGGAAGAACTGTCGCCGGGAGTGCATCGGATTCCCTTGACCTTTACCCTGTCTGACGATGTTGAGGCAGAAAATTCGGTGATGGTACAGGTTATGATCAATGAGTTGGAGGATAGATAGGCAATGGCTAGATTATTTGGAACGGACGGTATCAGAGGAATTGCCAATGAGGAGCTGACCCCAACCCTGGCAATGCAGCTGGGTCAAGTGGGTGCCTATGTGCTTACGAAGGAGAAAGAGCATAAGCCAACGATCATGGTGGGGTGCGACACCCGGATATCTGGCGATATGCTGGCAAATGCGCTGATGGCGGGAGCCTGTTCCGTGGGAGCAAACTGCGTTTACCTGGGTGTGGTTCCTACTCCGGCTGTGGCATATCTGACCCAGAAATACCGGGTGGATGCGGGAGTGGTCATTTCGGCGTCACACAATCCTGTGGAGTTTAACGGCATCAAGTTTTTTGACGGTAACGGCTATAAGCTTCCGGATGCGCTGGAGGATGAAATTGAGAAGTTGATCCGGGAGGATATGAGTGGAATCAAATTTCCTATCGGCTCAGGCATTGGAAAGGTGAAATACCGCACTGACGCCCGGGAGGAGTATATTAATCACTCGGTCAGGGCAGTCCCTGTGGATCTGTCCGGTCTGAAGATCGTGGTGGACTGCGCTGAGGGCGCTTCCTATTACACTTCCGTGGAGGCGCTGAAGGAGCTGGGAGGCAATGTGGTTGCAATTCACAATAACCCGGACGGTACCAACATCAACTCCAGCTGCGGTTCCACCCATATGGAGGAGCTTCAGGCCAGGGTGGTGTACGAAAAGGCCAATGTGGGCCTGGCTTTTGACGGGGATGCAGACAGACTTCTGGCTGTGGACGAGAACGGCAGGATCGTGGACGGCGACCAGATCATGGCCATTGTTGGGAACTACATGAAGAATCAGGGAAAGCTGAAAAAAGATACTATCGTGGCCACAGTCATGAGTAACTTGGGATTTTTCCTTATGGGTGAGAAAAACGGTATCTCCATTGAGCAGACAAAGGTTGGAGACCGCTATGTGCTGGAGCGTATGAAGGAGATCGGGGCCAGTCTGGGGGGCGAGCAGTCGGGACACATTATTTTCCTGGATGAAAACACAACCGGGGACGGTCTTCTCAGCGCACTGCACCTGTTGCAGGTGATGGTGGAAACGGGAAAGAGTCTGTCCGAGCTGGCAGCAATCATGGAGGTACTTCCCCAGGCGCTGGTGAATGCCAGGGTTGCCGATTATAAGAAGCACAAATACATGGAATATCCCGTGATCGTGGATGCCATCCGTAATCTGGAGGCAAAATTTGAAGGCCAGGGCCGCGTACTCATCAGGCCTTCCGGCACAGAGCCTCTGGTTCGTGTCATGATCGAGGGGAAAGACCAGGATGTTATCCAGCAGGAAGCTCAAAAGCTGGCTGACCTGATTCAGGATGTGATGTTTTAAATCGTGCTTGTATTTCAAGCTCAATCATGTTACATTCAAATAAAAAGGTGGTGAAAGGATGGTTAACACTATGACAGATAAACAACTACGCTATATTAACAGGCTGACAGTATTTGTTAGAAAACTCCTTAAACTTGTGCCACAAGATAAAAGGGAAGAGTTAGAAAGTGAGTTTGATAGCATTCTGCTAGAAGTCACTCAGCCAGACGAAAAATAAACAGTTAAGTAACCAAAAGGGGTTAATATAGTAAAGGTATTAGAATTCAGAGGAAGGTATTGGATATGGTAAGTCAAAAAGTAGTGATCAAGAATCCGACTGGCCTGCACTTGCGGCCGGCGGGTATCCTGTGTAAGGAAGCAATGCAGTTTAAATCACTGATTACATTTACTTTTCGGGATAATACGGCAAATGCCAAGAGTGTGCTGAGCGTATTGGGCGCCTGCGTGAAATGCGGAGATGAGATCGAACTCATCTGCGAGGGGGTTGATGAGCAGGAAGCGCTGAAAACGCTGATTCAGGCAGTGGAAAATGGATTGGGAGAATAAAAAAGCGGGATGCCTGTTTTCGGGCATCCCGTATTTTACAGTTGATGACAGCTTAGCGGAAAGTGAAATTGCTGCCTTCCAGTACGATACAGATCATCGTCTTGCCGGTGTTCATAAGAATCTCATTTCCATCGTCGTCATAATATCTGGTGGCCCCATAGTCGCTGCTCTTTTCCCAATTCACATGAATGCCTTTGCCATTGGTGAAATACCAACCGTCCATGGAGTTGTCATGGCAGCCAAACACCATATAACCGTCATCCCCCAGCTCTTCGTAGACAATATTTTGAACCAGAATGTTCTTAAAGGCAAGCTGCTTGCCGGTAACAGCATCAATGTGAGGCCCGTCCGTGCCGCCTGACAAGTATTGGGAACGATAATAGAGTCCGTCTGCCTCATTATATTCAAAATAGCATCTTGTCAGGGGATAACATCCTGACATGTCAATGTAGACGGCGCTTTTTGCATCATCTCCATACTGGGTCAACGTGTTCTGATTGGACAAATTCGTAAAGTGGAAATGGTTCTTGTCTGTCAGGCCTCTGTAAGTCAAAGAATAACCCTTGTTATTGATCGCCTTGAGTAACCCCTGGCCGGTAGTGTAAAGATTGTGGGGCATGGAGCGGCTGGTGTCGCGAAAAAAAGCCGCTGTGTTTGCGCCCACATGGTCGTCGATGTTCTGGGTGGTGGGCTCGGCAATCAGGTCATCGATAAAATAGGGACCGCCGCTGTGCACAAGAAAGGCATCCCACTCAAAGGACCAGTAGGCGAAATAGGTCCGGAGACTTCGGATATTGCCGATGGTCTCCAGTTCATCCCAATTCTCATAGAGAGCCATCAGTCTGGACATGCGGCCTTCCACATTAGCCTCATAGACAACAGAGGCTTCCGAAAGGTTATAATGGGGCACCGCGCCAATTTCGTTGGGAATGATCACAGCAATAGGGCGTATTTGGGCCACATCGGCATCCACCCACTCATTGGTTAACAGGCTGCGGACCATTCCCTCCCGGGGCGGCTTTGTGTCATCCAAAAGATCCGTCTGGGAATCGCCCATCGGGCCCGGTTCCGGTACCGTTCCCACAGAACCCTGGCTCAGCCCAGAACCCGTATCAGTAGGATTCGGTGTTACAGAATTATTCTGGCTGCAGGCACACAGTAGGACCGCGGCAGCCAGAACAAGCCATATTCTTGATTTCTTCATAATTGTAAACTCCCTGTTTGTTTATTCTACCACATTATGTACATTTCGTCATTAAATGGCCGCAAAATTAAGATTTTTTTATAAATAGCTGTTACTGTTCACGCATAATCCATACGAGTGACGACCAGCGTGTGAACAGTAACCAGCCCAGACATGGCAATGTTCCTCCGACAGAATGTTAAAAACACGTCGGCACTTAGCGAGGTACTTTCGAGCTTAGTGTCCGTTACGTGTTTTTCCAAGCGGAAGCGTGTCTGTCGGAGGAATATTGCCAGGGCTGGGCGTCACTTGTGGGAAATCATAATCCCATAGCCAATATAGGGATCAAATATAAGCAACCGCCTTCAGGCAATATTTTGCTTGCGGAGTCGATAACGGAATAGTATACTGTTGTCTAAGGAAGCCAGGAAGGAGAAAGAGGAACCATGAGCCTGCTGAGCGTAATTGTTCCCTGCTATAACGAGGAGGAAAACGTAGTCCCCTTTTACGAAGAGCTGCTGGGGCATATTTCTTTTATGGCGGATAAACATATGGACCTGGAAATTCTCTACGTCGATGACGGTTCCCACGACCGAACGGTGGAAGAGGTCAAAAAGCTGCGTGAGAAAGATGAAAGAGTCCATTTAATCTCTTTTTCCCGGAATTTCGGAAAAGAAGCGGCTATGTATGCCGGACTGGAAAATTCTTTCGGCGATTATGTGGTGTTCATGGATGCGGACCTTCAGGATCCGCCATCCCTTTTACAGGAAATGTTCGCTTGTATGGACCAGGGCTATGACTCTGTGGCCACCAGGCGGGTGAGCAGGAAGGGGGAACCGCCGATCCGAAGCTTTTTTGCCAGAGTGTTTTATCGTTTGATGAAGCAAATATCCCAGACGGAAATCATGGACGGAGCAAGGGATTACCGCATGATGACCAGGCAGATGGCGGATGCCATCTTATCTATGAAGGAATACAACCGATTTTCCAAGGGGATTTTTGGCTGGGTTGGATTTCGTACAAAGTGGCTGGAGTATGAAAATGTGGAGAGACTCAGAGGAGAGACGAAGTGGAGCTTCTGGAAACTGTTCCTATACTCTCTGGAAGGGATTACGGCTTTCTCCACGATGCCGCTGATGCTGGCTTCTGTGGCAGGAGTACTTTTTTGCCTGCTGGCCTTTTTGATGATCGTGTTTATCATTGTGCGAAAGCTGATTTTTGGGGATCCGGTGTCCGGCTGGCCTTCACTGGTGTGTATCATTCTTATGACCAGCGGCGTGCAGTTTTTCTGTACAGGGATTCTGGGCCAGTATCTGGCGAAGACTTATATGGAGGTAAAAAGGAGACCCATTTACGTATTAAAAGAGAAAATGTAAGTTGACAATCTGAAAAAGCATTAAGTTTTAACGAAATCTTAACGGCCGAAATACTTTCCTTATTATGAAATATCTGGTAAAATATATTTGTTCACAAAAGATAAGGGCTTTCGGTCGAATAAGGAAGGGGATTTTCAGGTGGAGCTTAATGTTATGAAGGATTGTGATCTGGAGAGGTATATTACGGACATCATGCTGGATATTGGGGTTCCGGCGCATTTAAAAGGGTATCATTATCTTAGAGACGCAATTTTACTTTCAGGAAGGGATATGGAGGTGGTGAACAGTGTGACAAAGCTTTTATATCCCACCATAGCCAGACGTTTTCGTACCACAGGCCCGAAGGTTGAGCGAGCGATACGAAACGCAATTGAGGTGTCATGGGGCAGAGGAAACGTGGAAACCTTTGAGAAAATGTTTGGATATTCTGTGTTGTCTGGCAGAACAAGACCAACTAACAGCGAGTATATTGCCCGCATTGCAGACAAGATACGTCTCGATATTAAGGCTATGTGAAAGGTAATGTAACAAAAGTGTAGAGCCCTTTTTGGTGTGAATGAACGGCAGCCGGCGGAATGATTCCTCCGGCTGCCATCTTGTAAAAGGTGCTTGTATACAGAAAAGAAAGAAAGGTTGAAAGGCAAAAATGGTTATTGTTTTGGCCTTAAGTATGCTCATAGTGCCCTGGATGGCAGGCAGCGGTATTCTCCGAATATTATACGGAAATAGCGTTAAAGAAGAGTTTTCCTTTTGTGATGCCCTGCTGACAGGGGGGATTGCGGTGATCGGAGTGGCGGAGATGGTGCATCTGTCGGCTGTGTTTGGTCATCTGTCCCTGTCACGGTGTGCTCTTTTGTTTGGCGGTCTGACAGGAATCCTGAGCGTGGTTTCTCTTGCAATATGGCTTATTCCCTATTTCCTGAAGAAAGGCAGCGCGGAGGGAAGGACTTTGAAAAAGCCACCGCTGCTGTTTCTGCTTCCGGCGCTGCTGTTCCTGGGGCAGGCGGTGTATATCCTGCTGCTGAGTGGTATTTACCTGAATGGGGATATGACAATGGAGACGGTGGTGAGCTTTTTGTATTCCAATGAAATTTACCATGTGAATCCCATGACAGGAGCGGCTTATCAGGGGGGTATTCCCCTTCGGCTGGAAATCCTGTGTCTTCCCACGTTTTACAGTATACTGTGCAGCATTTTTTCCCTGGAGCCTCAGACGGTTGTTTGGCAGGTGATTCCCTGCGTGACGCTGGTCTGTTGCTATGGGGCTTTTTGCTGTGTGGGAAAAACGCTGTTCCCGGAGTCGGGAAAACGGCAGGCCTGTTTCCTCTCGGCGGTGGCGGTGCTTCTCTGGGTGGGGAGCTATGCTTTTGGAATGGACGGCTTTGGGGTGCTTTACGGTGGCTTTAGGGGAGTGGTGATCCGCAACACTGTGCTGATACCCTATCTGGTTTCCCTGTGTCTCAGAAAAAAATGGAAGTTGGCGGCTCTCTGTATTGTGGCGGAGGCCTGTCTGGTCTGGACCTTTTATGGGGCAGGGGGCTGCGTGCTTTTGGTGGCGGGCCTGGCGGTCTCAAGGCTTGTATGGCGCAAGGCGGAAAAGCAGACGGAAGGGGGACGGCGCAATGGCTGAGCTTTTTAGAAATGCCTGGCAGCTTGGATGGCTGCGGTATACGAATAGTGGAAAGCTGACTGCGGTACTGCTGGCTTCCTTACTGTTTTTATGGCTCAGTGGAAAATGGAAGAGACAGAAGGTATTATTTTCTTATTCAGCTCTGATGTCACTGTTTTGCATTGTTCCTGTGACGGCGATGGTCCTGATGCTGTACCAGACCCGGTTTTATGACTATGAATGGATCTGGAGCCTGGTGCCCATGACCATAGTTTGTGCATGGGCGGGCACAGCGCTTTTAGAGGAGACATGGGGCGGTTTTTCACTTTCGAGTTGGAAAAAGGGGCTGCCGGTCACGCTTCTGTTATTGGCAATTCTGGCTCTGTGCGGCGGATTGGGAAAGAATGTCATCG
The DNA here is from genome assembly GCA_022511385.1 of Acetatifactor sp. Lineage (GTDB taxonomy): Bacteria > Bacillota > Clostridia > Lachnospirales > Lachnospiraceae > Acetatifactor. Next base: position 1,323 of record JAFLRN010000031.1, on the reverse strand, counting down.
ACCGGAACGATGAGCTGGCCAGACGGCAGCAGGCCTCAGAAGTGGTGGACAAGGTGCTGGAAGACCAAAGCGGGGATATCTGTCTGTGGGCACCCAGGGAAATTCTGGAGTATGCAAGGGCTCAATCAGGTGCCCTGCGCCTTATCTATGGCAGAAACATGTGGGATCAATCCCTGAATGCCTATGCCTATGACACATATCCCAGGGAAATCCAGGAGCTTTATCTGTGGATGGAGAATGTGGAGCCGACGGGAACAGCGCTGGTGGAGGATGCTGATCAGGGAGAACTGCTGCTTGAGGGAGAGGCCTGCATGACTATTGCGGCTCAGGCGGGAGTCAACTGCATACTGCTTCCGGAAAGTCTGGACGCGGTGACGGTAGAAGCGTTGGCCAAAGCCCTGGGCGGCAGGGTGGACAGACTGGATGCATATTATCTTTTGACAAGGTGAGGAAAAAACGGTGAGTGAGCTTGTCAGTATCATTGTGCCCGTATACAATGTGGAAAAAGTGATCAAAGAGACCATGGACAGCGTGTTGGCGCAGACCTATCCGCACTGGGAGCTTTTACTGGTGGAGGACTGCAGCAAAGACAACAGCGCTGGAGTCATCATGGACTATATAGCAGAAAAAGAAGACAACCGTATCCGTCTGATCAGGCAGCCTTCCAATCAGGGGGCGGCGAGAGCCAGAAACAGAGGACTCAACCAGGCCCGGGGAAGATACATTTCCTATCTGGATGCGGATGACCTCTGGGTGCCGGAGAAGCTGGAAAAGCAGCTTAAGCTCATGGAGCAGAAAGATGCTGCTTTTTCTTTTACGGGGTATGAATTTGCTGATGAAAAAGGCATCGGACTGGGGAAAATTGTGCGTGTGCCGGAGACCCTCTCATATACACAGGCTTTGAGTAATACCACTATATTCACTACTACTGTGATGTTTGATACGCAAAAGATTCCGAAAGACCTGCTGGAGATGCCGGAAATCAAAAGTGAGGATACGGCTCTGTGGTGGAGGGTGCTGCGGACGGGCTATGTCGCTTATGGGTTGGATGAAAATCTTGCCAGGTATCGGCGGGCGGGGCGGACGCTGTCGTCTAATAAGCTGGAGGCTATTCGGCGTATATGGAACTTATATCGTAAGGCTGAGGGGTTGAGTCTCATTAGAAGTATGTGGCATTTCTGTTTTTGGGCAGTGCGGGCGGTGTGGAGGAGGATATAGGGATTCACTGATTTACTGCGAGTGACGCCCAGCCCTGGCAATATTCCTCTGGCAGACACGCTCCCGCTTGAAAAACACGTAGCGGACACTAGGCTCGAAAGTACC
>JAFLRN010000030.1 GCA_022511385.1 Acetatifactor sp. | reverse complement strand
TTAACATTTTTTTCAATAATTTGTACCCCTTTTTCCTCTAAACTTGTAAGAAATGCAATTAATTTTTCATTAAGTGCGCTTTTTGCCTCCTCCAGCGTATACTGAAACTCCGTATTTTGGTACTCGCGATATGTATATGTGCCCAGCGCCACAGGAATGGAGAGTTTTTCAAAGATTAAAGGCATGCTCTCTCTGATCAGACTGTCGTACACCAGATAGGGCCGCTCCTTTGGCAGCTTAAGCTTTTGGCTGCCCAGTCTCAGGTAATGGCTCTTTTTCTCCCTGCCGGTGTAAACCTTTTTCACATAGTCAAAGGGCAGATAATCCTGAAAAAAGACTGTGTATTCCAAAATGATGTCAGCATCGGCATCCACATAATGATATTCCCGGATCGTTGTGTCGTCATTGTAGATGGGGATTTTTCCCTCCACCAGGATCGCGCCTTCCTCCACTGTGTCGCCGATAGACACAGTCGGCACACCGCTCCTGACGATCATAGACACCACAACGCCGCCATACTCCGACACCAGGTCCGTTCCCCCCGTAGTTTTCGGCTCCTCTATAATAATGGGCGCGTCGTTTTCTTTGATATCAACCACAAGCTTTGTTCCGGTAAGTTTGGCCGATGCCCAGGTTATCTGGGGAAACCGCCGTCGCAGTTCCTTCTCCAGCTCCTCAATGTCAAGATCATCCTTGTTCATGCCGATCACCACACTGTGCTCTTCCAGAAAGCTGTCAAACACATCCCGGGTAATCTGATAATTGCCGCTTAGCTCAATGCTCCATACATACCTGGAAGACCAGATCCAGAAGGCCACAGCTAAAATCAAGCCCGCCACGAACACCTTGCGTTTCAATAGTTTGGGCAGAAAAAAGGGTAGTCCATATCGCTCCAATACGGCTACCCTTGTTCCCGTCTTCTTCACAATGGGACGCAATGCCCAGAATCCCTTCAGGTTGATGCACATAAAGTACACGTCACCCTCCCGGACAATGTCCCAGAGCAGGATTCCCTTGTTACTGCACAGGTTCATAAATCGCTCCGGAGAGAACCCCCACACACGAATGCGCAGATATCCCTTCAGATATTTTAAAAATTCTATCATGACCTATCCTCTTTCCATCCGCTTCTCCAACGCTTTCTTACAGATACCTCACGCAGGCGATACAGCCGCTGATCTTCATATCCTCGTTGGTATAATAATCGATGGAAAGCCGGGTCCCCTCAAAGCAGACCTGACAGGTCTTTCCCTGGAGCAGTATCTGGTTCTCCGTATACTCCAGGATGCCCCGGTAATTCTCGATCCATGCTTCACGGGAGCCCGTCAAAGTGACTTTCAGCGCTCCCATAAGAATGTCTTTGGGGAGCTTAAGTGACTCCACCAGTGATTCCTTTTGCTGACTGCGTTCTCTGTTCTTTCTCATGTTCCATTTATATTACCGCAGCCTGAAAACTATGCGCAGATGTTCCCTAAGCAATAATAGCTTTTGGTCAAATATTCTTTCAGATAAATATCTTAAGGCAGGATGGCTTTGATCATAGGACTCTTATTCGGCATTGTCCCTGAGATACTGCATGCCGCCAGAAATCTCTCCTCGGCCTGGGCCGCCTTCCCTGGATCATTGGCGTGAAGCATGGCCAGGGGCTCTCCCGCCTCCACCCGGTCCCCCACCTTTTTGCATAGAACAAGCCCCACTGACAGGTCAATTTCACTCTCCTTCGTCTCCCTGCCGCCCCCAAGCATCAGGGAGCAAATGCCAACCTCGTCACAGACGATGCGGCTCACATAGCCGCCTGCTGGAGCGGGAATCGGCTGAACAAGCCGTGCCTTTGGAAGAAGCCCCGTATCATATACGGCTCTGCTGTCGCCTCCCTGAGCTTCTACAAACTCTGCCAGCTTTTTCAACGCGCTGCCGGTGTCTATTGCCTCCTGCAGCATTCTCCGGGCTGATTCTTCCGTTTGCGCCCTGCCCCCGGCAAGAAGCATCTGGCTTCCCAGGGTAAGGCACAACTCCACAAAATCCTCCGGCCCATGACCTTTGAGCGTGTCAATAGCCTCCTTTACTTCCAGGGCGTTTCCCACCGCACAGCCCAGAGGTTGATCCATGTCGGAAATCACGGCGATGGTTTTCCTGCCTGCGCTTTTTCCAATCCTCACCATCTCCTCCGCCAGAGCCCTGGCATCCTTTTCATCCTTCATAAAAGCGCCGCTTCCGGTCTTTACATCCAGCACAATGGCATCCGCTCCCGCCGCCAGCTTCTTGCTCATGATGGAGCTTGCGATCAGTGACAGGTTATCCACCGTAGCCGTCACATCCCGAAGAGCGTAAAGCTTTTTGTCCGCAGGCGCCAGGTCTGCAGTCTGTCCCATAATGGCGATTCCGATCTTGTTGACATTGTCAATAAACTGCTCTGTGGTCAGAGCCGTGGTAAATCCGGGAAAGCTCTCCAGCTTGTCAATGGTGCCTCCGGTGTGGCCCAGACCCCTTCCGCTCATCTTTGCCACAGGAATACCGCAAGCTGCCACCATGGGCGTGAGCGCCAGGGATGTCTTGTCTCCAACGCCTCCAGTACTGTGTTTATCCACCTTGATCCCCCGAATGGCAGAGAGATCCAGTATGTCGCCGCTCCGGGCCATAGCCATGGTGAGGGCGCTGGTCTCCTGCTGTGACATTTTTTGAAAATATATGGCCATCATCAGAGCGGAGGCTTGGTAATCCGGGATTTCTCCTCTGGTATAGCCATCCACAAAGAAATGGATCTCCTCTTTCGATAATTCTCTGCCATTTCGCTTTTTCATGATGATGTCATACATTCTCATAAGGAATCCTTCTCCTTTCCATGAGGCCAAGATTCGCCTCTCTTCCAGTGTATCACGCATCTATTAAAATGTAAAATCGATTCTGCCAGCCCCGAAATATGATGAAAGGGTAAGTAAAAAACAGAGCCTGCCAAGCGGCAAGCTCACAGAAAACATATTGTTGGTACGTCAAATGCCTGCCTGCTTGCAGATTCCCAGTAAACAGCATTTATCGCAGTAAGGCTTTGTCCTGGCAGTACAGACAGCCCTGCCGTGATCCACCAGCCTATGGCAGAAATCGTTGCCTTCCTCCGGCGGTATCAATTTCCACAGCGCCTTCTCCACCTTGGCAGGTTCCTTGATACCGTCCACAAGCCCCATGCGGTTCACAAGCCGGATACAATGAGTGTCCGTAACGATGGCCGGCTTTCCAAACACATCCCCCATAATAAGATTGGCGCTCTTCCTTCCCACCCCCGGCAGAGCCAGAAGCTTGTCGAAATCATCCGGCACCTTTCCGCCGTACTCATCCCTCAGAACCTTCATGCAGGCGCTGATATCCCGTGCCTTACTGTTTCCCAGGCCGCAGGGATGCACAATCTTTTCAATTTCCTCCACGCTGGCCGCAGCCAGTGCATTTACGTCCGGAAACTTCTCATACAGCTTCTCCACCACCACATTGACCCGGGCATCCGTACACTGGGCCGCAAGCCGTACGCTGACCAACAGTTTCCAGGCCTGGTCATATTCCAGGGTACAATCCGTCTCCGGGTATTCCTGCTTCAGTCTATCGATAATTTCAATTGCTCTCTGTTTTTTTGTCATCGGTCTGTCTTTCTCTTGATTCTATGGGTTTTCAACAAACAATAACTTCTGATACTGTTTCTTTACCTCCGCGGCATACCGTCTGGAAACGGGTATATTATGGCCTGCAACGATAATTTCACTGCCGCTTAGGCTGTCCACATAATTCCTATTGACGAGATAGCTCTGGTGTACCCTTAAAAAGGTATCTCCGCAGATCTGTTCAGCCATCTCGCTCATTTTTCCCATGCATTCCTGTATGGTACCGTCGTTACAGTAAATTGACAGCTTATGTTCCTGGCTGCTCACAAAAAGAATTTTGTTATAAGCAATGCTCCCCAGCTTTCCCCGCCATTTAAAGTGCAGGGCCGGATCCAATGTCCGGGGGCGCTGGTTTTCCACCCTCTCTATCAGCTCCAGCAGCGTTTCCTGTCTTACCGGCTTCAGCAGATACTGGATTGCATAGAGATCATAAGCCTCCCGATAGAAGGCATCGCTGGATGATATAAAACAGATTGCCGCTTCCCCGTCCTGCTCCCGCAGCCGTTTCGCCAGTTCTATACCGTTCATGGAACCCAGATAGATATCCAGCAGGTAGAGGTCGTATTTCATCCCGTTCTCCACATCGTAAAGCAATTTTTCAGCGCTGCTGTATAATTCTGTAGAGTATTCCTTCAACAAGGTCTGTAGATACTGTCCGTCTATGTCGCTACTTTCACAGATCGCTATTTTCATAGGTATCGAATCTCCTCGCCATTAATTATCGGTCTGAATTTTTAGAGACTCCGATTTTCTCAAACACATCCGTGTTATTTGTTCTAATAATTGATATTTTATCACAAATTGACGAATTTGTCTCCCCTTTCTGCTTTTTCGGGCCTATTGTCACGAAATATTATATCGCTCTGTATCGGATTAGTTTATAAGCCGCTGTGCTGCCTTAATGTACATTGTAACATTATATCTGTAGCATAACACGGCTTCCGCCTGTCTTTTCCTTTTTCACAATGATCTGTCGGTCGATTTTTTCCTTCAGCTCGGACACATGGGATATAATGCCCACCAGGCGGTTGGCATCCGAAAGCTCTGCCAACGCGGTATAAGCCTGTTGCAGGGCATCAGGGTCCAGAGATCCAAAACCCTCGTCCACAAACATGGTGTCTATCTGGATCCCCCCCGCAGAGGCCTGGACCTCATCCGACAGTCCAAGCGCAAGAGAAAGAGATGCTAGGAAGGACTCGCCGCCGGAGAGAGACCTGACGCTTCTCTCCGTTCCGTTATAGTGATCTACCACACTCAGCTCCAGACCGCCCTGGCTCTTCATGTTGTCCGCCTCCATAAGACGTTTCAGCTCATACTGTCCGTTTGACATCATCATAAACCGAAGGTTTGCCTTTCGGATGATCCGTTCAAAATAGGTGGTCTGAATATAAGTCTCCAACATAATCTTTTCCTTGCCGGCCAGCATACCGTTTGCGGTATCTGCCAAAGCGTTCACCCAGCCGTATTTTTGCTCCAGCTCCGTCACATTCTCAGATTGTGTTTTGATATCCTTCAGTGCCTTGGTATTGACGCTTCTTCTGGAATGAACCTCCTTCTGTTTCATTACGATCTGCTCCTGCTGTGTGCCCAGCCTGCGCTTCTGATCTTCTGTCTCTTCTCTGTCTATTTCCTGAACCGTATTTAACTGCTGCTCCAGAGAATGTATCTGTCCCTTTAGGCCTGACATTTCCTTATTGCTGTCCTGATATACCTTCTCTACTTTCTCATAAGCCTCCTGGAGGGCCTTCCGCTCTGCCGAAAGCCGGTTTCTTTCCTTTTCCGCCTCCGTCCTTCCGGAAAAGGAAAGCTTTGCTGCAAGCTCACCTGACTGTTCCGTCAGGAAACTCTTACGGTCAGACGCCGAAGAAATTTTTTGCTTCAGCTCGTCAATCTCCCCATCCAGTTTCTGTAAAAGCTTCTCCTTCTCCGGTATTTCTTTCTCCAGCTCCTCCCGACGTTTTTCCTTTTTCTTCTCCTCTTCAATCTGTCTGTCAAGCTTTGAGACACGCTCAGCCAATGCGTCCAGCTCTTCTTCCACTTTGTCCTCTGCCCCTGGTATTTCCTCCTGATCAAACAGCTCTGACATCTGTTTTATAATCTGTTTTTCCTGTGCCTCAAACGCGCCGCGCAGTGTGCCTGCTACAGTGCTGGCTTCGCCGGCCCTTTCAGCGGCCGCATCTCTTTCCTTTTTTGCCTTCTGCAGCTTTTGCTCCGTGGGAACCTCTGCTCTCTTTTCAGCAGGATGTGGATGCTCAAGGGAGCCGCACACCGGACAGGGCTGTCCATCATCCAGCGTGACAGCCAGAATTCCGGCCTGTCCATCCAAAAAAGCCCTGTTCATCCGGCTATATTCCTGTTCCAGCTGCGCCGCATTCTCCCTGGCCTTCTGATAATCCGCCTGCTTTTCCCTTAGTTCTTTCTCCTGCGCACGATATAACCTCAGAGCACCTCTGAGCTGTTCCAGCTGCTTCAGCTTACTTTCCTCTTTTTCCTTCTGGCTTAGCAGCTTCTGCTTCTGCTCCCCCACATGTGCCAGTCCCTCCAGCTCTGCCTTTAACTTCCGCAGCTCTTCTTTCCCCTTATTCATTTTTTCCGTTTTACTGCGCTCGTTTTGCCCATCCTGTTCAAGCGCTTTTTCCAACTCCGCAACCTCTTTTTTTAACTGATCCAAACTGTCATAATCAGGCAGACTCTTCTCGAGGATTGCTATCTGCTTCTGTAGTTCTTCCTGTTTTCCAAGCTTTTGTTTTTCAAAAAGAAAGCTTTTCTCCAACTCCTCCAACCGAGGTATAAGTTCCTCTAACTGCTTCCTCGCCTTCTCCAGCTGTCCCTTTGCCTTATCTATTTCCTCCGCCTTTCCAAGGTCAGAGTTAATGCGCTCCAGCCGCTTTAAAAGAATGTCCATTTCTTCTTCCAGTTTTTTCTCCGCCTGTCCGTCCTGACGGATCAGCTCTTCCAACAGCGCAAGGACCTCCTGGGCAGTCAGTTCGCCGCGCTTTGCCTTCTCCACCTCTATGGACAATACATCCTCCTCGCTGCACTGGATACCGTCAATATACTGCTTCACACTGCCCTTTGCCGCATTCCACTGGTTCCTCAGTTCACTGGCACTGCGTTTCAGCTCCATCTGCAATCTATTGTAATATGCCGTCTGAAACAGTCTTCGAAAAATCTCCTGGCGTTCCTTTGTTTCAGCCAACAGCAGCTTCAGGAAATCCCCTTGCGCAAGCATGACGATCTGGGAAAACTGATTTCTGTCAATTCCCAAAAGCTCGCTGACAGCATTGTCCACATCCTTTGTTTTTGTAAGCATTTTCCCATCCGGATACCGAAGCTCCGCTCCCGCCTTCTCCGGCGTCATTCCCCCACCTCTCTTTGCCGGGCGCTCATACTCCGGATTCCGCTTGATTAAATATTCCTTTCCCGCGTGCAGGAAGGTCAGCTCCACCTCAGTGGGTGTGTCGGCTGATGCATACTTTGAGCGCAGCATGGAGGAAGTGCGGTTTTCTCCGCTGGCCGTGCCGTAAAGGGCAAAGGCAATGGCATCAAAAAGAGTGGTCTTTCCTGCCCCAGTGTCCCCGGTGATAAGATAAAGCCCCCCGTTCCCCAGCCTGTCCATGTCAATCTGAATCCGTCCTGCGTAAGGTCCAAACGCCGAAATAACAAGCTTTAACGGTCTCATTCCCTTCCCTCCCATATCCGCTCGATCAAATCTGCCGCAAAATCGCTCTGCTCCCGGCTCATCTGTTGATTGTTCTGTTTCTCGTAAAACTCCTGGAACAACTCAAGCGGTGACTTATTCTCAATGTCATTCACCTGACTGATCTGTTGATTCTCTCTGGTCCGCCGGTTATCATAATCCAGCTTCATCAGGTTGGGATAAATGACGCGCAGCAAAGCCATTCCGTCCAACACATCCTCCTCGTCCGTCAAGGTGATGTGGAGATAATCCTCAAGAGCTGTCCCCTCATAATTTTTCCTGTTGGTAATCTCCTGGTAAGATCCGCGTAACTCCCTCATATCACGTTTTGGGACCAGCTCCACTGTCCTGACCTCCACCTTCCCTTTTTCCCGCAGTTCCACCACCGTCACCGACTTTTGGTGATTTACTTCAGAAAAGGAATATTTTAACGGCGTACCACAGTAGCGCACCGTATCCCTTCCGATTTTCTGGGGTCCATGAATATGGCCCAGCGCCACATAATCAAATTCGTCAAACACGGAAGCATCCACATTGTCAGAGCCACCCACGGAGATTTCTTCCGATTCAGAGCGCAATGCTCCTGTCACAAACTGATGGGTGACAATGACATTTCGCTCGGTAGGATCCACTCCCATATGTTCAATGGAAATACGCACAGCGTCCGTATAGGTTTCCACAGTCTCGTCCGAAAATTTGCTGCGGACATGTGCCGGTTTGATAAACGGCAGCAGATAAATATTTACCTTGCCGTACTCATCTTCCAAGGTAAATGGACAAATTTTCTCCTGATAAACCGCAGAAATGTGGATTCCGCTCATTTCAATGAGACCGGAAGCAAAATCCAGCCGCTCTGGCGAGTCATGATTGCCGCTGATCAAAAACACCTGTTGTTTTTTCTCTGCCAGCTTCTCCAGAAAAGAATCCAGAAGCTGCACCGCTTCAACGGATGGGATGGACTTGTCATAGACATCTCCTGCGATCAGGATGCCGTCCGGCTTTTCCTGGTCGATAATATTCAAAATCTTGATCAGGATATATTCCTGATCCTCCAGCATGGAAAATTCATTGACCCGCTTACCAAGGTGCAGGTCCGACAAATGTATCAGCTTCATCTTTCCTCATTTCTGCTGTAATAGCAACTTGTTACACTCTATTTGTTTATTTTATCACATTTCATTGAGAAAATCACCAAAAATAAGCCCCATTGTATCATACCTTCAATGGGGCTTACAATCTCTTCATTTATGATACGGCTCTCCGTTTATGATCCGGAACGCCCGATAGACCTGCTCGCAAAGGATCACCCGCATCAGCTGGTGGGGAAATGTCATGTCCGAAAAGCTCAGCGAAAAATCGGCCCGGCTTCGCACGGATGAGTGAAGTCCAAGTGAGCCTCCGATTACAAAGGAAATATGGCTGGTTCCACCCACGGCCAGGCTTTTCATCCAATCCGCCAGCCCCTCTGAGGAAAGCTTCTTTCCCGCAATTTCCAGAGTACACACAAAAGCATCTTCCCTCAACCGCTCCAGAATCCGGGCGGCCTCCTTCTGAAGGATTTTCTCCTCTTCCACAGGACTGGCGCCCTCCGGCGTCTTCTCGTCAGCCACCTCAAGAATCTCAAGCTTACAGTATTTACCCAGCCGCTTGGCATACTCCTCCACCGCATCCCGGTAAAATTTTTCCTTCAGCTTTCCCACACAGACGATGGTGATCCTCATTTATCTCTCATTCCTTCTGTTCAAAAATCAGCTCGTAGACTTGATCATCCACAAAATGATCCAGAAAATCCTGATCCAGATTGACGAACTGGTGATTCAGCCGGTCTTTGATATAGGCGGTACGATTGAAGTAGAGAACCTCCTTTAGCATGCCCGGTGTTTTCACCTGATTGTCGATTTCCTCAGCGTGAAGCGCCTCCCTGCACCAGTCCAGCATAGTGCTCCGAAGAGAGTTTTCGGATTTCGCTTTCCTTGCAAACAGGGATGCGTTCTTGATAGAAATAACGCCCGCTATCAAAAAAAACAAAAAGATTGCTCCCATCACTCCATAAAAGAGATATGGGTTGCTAAGTCTTAGGTGGATCACTCCCGTGATTCCCAGAATTACCATCGTCAGGCCGAGAAGACCCAAGATCAGCAGCATCCATCCGGAGGAACGGTTGTCGTCAGCCCTCTGGGAACTATCCTGATAAGGCATGATCATACCCCCTTTGTACAATACATATTATCCACGGAAGCCTCCCATTGGCCCCGTGGATAATAAGCTTTCGCAAGTCTTGATCAGTATTCGTAATCCATACAACTTCTGTTGCATGTGACAGAACGAACGTATCCGCCTGCAGCCACATGATCGGGATGGGTCTGGTAGGTCTGCAGCGCTTCAACGGTCTCAAAGGTGGATATCAGTGCAATGTCCCGGTTGCTGGAATCCAGCTTTTGGGACACAACCTGTATATCCAGCGCTCCCGGAACCTTCTCTTTGATGGGTTCCAGAAGTGATTTCATCTTCTCTCCGGCCGCTCTCTTCTCCTCCGGGCTCATATTTTCATTAAAATTCCACAGAACAATATGTTTTACCATTCTATACCTCCATTCGTCCAGCCATTTTGCTGCCGCCCTCTATGCGCCTCATAGCAGACACCTGTCGCGGAGTTACTTGCTGCTTAAGTATTCGTCTATTCCTTTAGCAGCTGCTTTCCCTGCGCCCATGGCCAGGATAACCGTTGCTGCACCGGTCACGGCATCACCGCCGGCGTAGACACCCTCCTTGGTGGTCTGACCGTTTTCCTCGTCGGCTACAATACATTTCCACTTGTTAGTCTCCAGCCCCTCTGTAGTGGACGAGATCAGCGGATTAGGAGATGTTCCCAGAGACATTATTACTGTATCAAGCTCCATGACAAACTCGGAACCGGGAACCTCCACAGGACGTCTTCTACCCGATGCATCAGGCTCTCCCAGCTCCATGCGGATACATTTCATGCCCGTGACCCAGCCCTTCTCGTCACTGAGGATCTCTGTGGGATTAGTGAGCAGATCGAAGATAATGCCCTCCTCCTTTGCGTGATGCACCTCTTCCACCCTGGCGGGAAGTTCCTCCTCGCTACGGCGGTACACAATATGCACCTCAGCTCCCAGACGCAATGCCGTTCTTGCAGCGTCCATAGCCACGTTTCCGCCGCCTACCACCGCCACCTTCTTACTGTGCATAATGGGAGTGTTGGAATTTTCGTCAAAGGCCTTCATGAGATTGCTCCTGGTCAGATACTCGTTGGCGGAGAACACACCGTTTGCATTTTCACCGGGAATCCCCATGAACTTTGGCAGGCCTGCTCCGGAGCCGATGAACACCGCATCAAAGCCCTCCTCCGAGATAAGCTGATCAATGGTCACGGACTTTCCGATCACCACATTTGTCTCTATCTTCACGCCGAGAGCCTTTACATTTTCAATCTCTTTTGCCACCACATCCTGCTTGGGCAGACGGAATTCAGGAATACCGTACACCAATACGCCGCCGGGCTCATGCAGCGCCTCAAAGATCGTCACATCATAGCCCATCTTTGCCAGATCGCCCGCACAGGTAAGACCCGCAGGGCCGGAACCGATCACAGCCACGCTCTTTCCTTTCTTTTCTGTCGCTCCGGCAGGTTTTAAGCCGTTCTCTCTGGCCCAGTCAGCCACAAAGCGCTCCAGCTTTCCGATGGCGATGGGCTCGCCCTTGATACCGCGGATACATTTTCCCTCGCACTGGCTCTCCTGGGGACACACGCGGCCACAGACAGCGGGAAGAGCGCTGGCCTCACTGATGATCTTATACGCTTCCGCAGTGTCTCCGTCCTTTACTTTCTCAATAAAACCGGGAATATTGATGGCCACGGGACATCCCTTGACACACTGCGCATTCTTACAGTTAATACACCTGGAAGCCTCTTCCCTGGCCTCCGCCTCATTATAGCCCAGGCAGACCTCTGCAAAATTGGCTGCCCTCTCCTTTGCATCCTGTTCTCTCACAGGCACTTTTTTCAAAACATCCATCTCTGTAACCATACCTTTCTATCTGAGTAAATACTCTATAAATTATCTTCATCCCCAAAATATATTTTTTGGAAGAACGCAACTATGCTGCCGTAGAAGTTCTTAGCCGACGTACTTTGGCGGCTTAGAACTTCATCCGCAGTGTCCGCATCCACCGTGGTGAGTATCGCCCTCCTCCAGTTTCAGCATAGCCCTTCCTTCCTCCGTCTTATATATCTGCTGACGTCTCATTGCCTCATCAAAATTCACCTGATGGCCGTCAAACTCAGGGCCATCCACACAGGCGAACTTCACCTCGCCTCCCACGGTCACGCGGCAGGCTCCGCACATGCCCGTGCCGTCCACCATGATAGGGTTCAGGCTGACAACAGTGGGAATCCCCAGTTCCTTGGTGAGAATACACATAAATTTCATCATGATCATAGGACCGATCGCGATACAAAGATCGTATTGCTTTCCTTCCGCCACCAAATCCTTCAGTGTCTGGGTCACCATGCCGCTTCGGCCATAGGAACCATCGTCGGTGGTCACATAGAGATTTCCGGCCACGGCCTCCATCTCCTTCTCAAGGATCAGAAGGTCTTTCGTCTTGCTTCCCACGATCACGTCCGCATCCACACCCTGCTCATGCAGCCATTTCACCTGGGGATAAACGGGAGCCGCGCCCACACCGCCAGCCACAAACAGAATTCGCTTCTTTTTCAGCTCCTCCAACGACTCGCTCACCAATTCGGATGGTTGTCCTAACGGTCCAACAAAATCCTGGAAAGAATCCCCCTCCTGCAGCTGGGCCATCATCTTAGTACCAGCGCCCACAGTCTGAAACACGATGGTTACAGTACCCTTTTCTCTGTCATAATCGCAAATGGTCAGAGGAATCCGCTCCCCCTGCGCATCCGTTCTCACAATCACAAACTGTCCGGGTTGACAGAAGTCTGCAACCCGCTTAGCTTCCACATCCATCAGATAAATGTTTGTGGTAAGCTCCTTCTTGCTTACTATTTTATACATATTTCCTCCTTCTGCCGCTTTGGACGGCTCTATTATTCCGTAAAACATTATTCTCCATCTAACGCGCTCAGAATAAACCTATCCCTCTCATCCCTCTGAAGCCGATATCTTGTTCCATCGTAGACATTCACCGCATAAAAATTCCCGGTTCTGACCTGGGTGCCGTCCGATTCCCGCTGCACCTCTGCGATCACAAAACAATCACAGACTTCATTGATATTCGCCACATACAGATACTCATATATATACATGGCGCCGCTGTCATCAAAATGCCCGGTCTCGTCCAATATTCTGCCAGTGCTCAGCACATACTCCCGAATGGATTGTACCGCCTGCTCCGGCGTATTCTCCGTGTTTAATACAAGCACATAGTTGCGTTCCGCCACATCGCCTGTGACTCCGTCCACAATCTTTGCAAACATAAAGCGCGAGGATCCCAAAGGCATGGGAATGGGCTCGGTGTACCTGTTAGAGGAATAGGTAGGCACGGTGCCATCAATGGTGTAATAAACCTCTTCATCCTCATCCAGATCCAATACCTGAATATATACGGGTACATAATACTCCCCGCTGACTATACTGATCTCAGGTGCCGGAATATCGTCATTGTCAATGAAGTATTCCTTTCGGACAATTTCACTGTAAATGCCGTTATCATTCACAAACACAGCCTTCACAACATACTCTCCCTTTTCCAGGATAATGGGCATGGTGTACTGGGTGCTGTTTTCATCCGGGTCACTGCCGTCCATAGTGAAATAAATCTTGCCGGAGCCCATAGCCGTCAGCTTTAGAGGCTGAATGCTAGTATAATACCCCTCTATAACGCTGAATTCAGGCGGATTGGCAATATAGTTCTGATAGGTGGAGATCACCTGCTCGTTTTCGCTTCCAAGAATCAGCTGATTGATGGTATTGTAATCCTCTCTGGCACGGTAAATGGCGATCAGTCTCCCATATGCTCTGTCCAGCTGCTCCATGGTGGCATTTTCATTTCTGGCAATCTCCCGCAGCAGATACTCATATTCTATTTTATTGTTTTTCAGGAAATATACCTCTGCCAGACTGAACTGAAGCTCAATATTGTTCACGTCCAGCTCCAGCGCTCTCTTATAATGTGAAATTGCCTTGTCATAGTCCCCGGAGGCCGCATATTGTTCTGCCCGATTTACCTGATATTCCCAGGAATTGTGCAGATACACCCACACTCCCATCCCCAGCGCTGCTCCCAGGATCAGTACAGCCAAAATTGTTGGCAGAAGCCATTTCCACCGCTTTATCGGCATCGGCTCAGGTTCCGGAATTAGCTCTTCTTCCGGCTCTCCCCCGGCAGCCTCTTCCTTCAGCGGCTCTTCCAGTTCCTCCATAATCCCGCTGATGATCTGCTGGATATTTTGCTCCAACTCAGGCTCAAAGTCAGGTACGATATGTATATCCTCTCCGCAATGCTCACAATACAAAGCGCTGTCGGCCATTTCTTCTCCGCAGTTAGGACATTTCATAGATAGTTCCTCTCATTAGAAAAGTAAAAACAAATCGGTCAGCCAAACTTTCATCTTTATTAAAACAGACCGGTGATGATGCCTTTTTCATCCACATCAATCTGAAAGGCAGCGGGCTGCTTCGGCAGTCCCGGCATTGTTACCACATCCCCTGTTAGCGCCACCACAAATCCCGCACCCGCAGACACATAAACCTCCCGCACCGTCAGTTCAAAGCCCTCGGGCCTTCCAAGCAGCTTAGGATCATCTGACAAAGAATACTGATTTTTCGCCATGCAGACCGGCAGGCTCCCAAATCCCATCTCCTCCAAACGCTTCAACTGACGCTGAGCGACGGACTGAAAACCTACGCTGCCCGCACCGTAAATTTCTGCGGCTATCCGCCTGATCTTGTCTGCCAGCGAAAGATGGTCCTCATACAACACCTGGAAATGGCTCTCTTTTTTCTCCAGGGTCTCCAAAACCTTTTCCGCCAGAGCTATGCCGCCCTCTCCTCCCTTTTCCCACACCTGGGACAGGGCGAACTCACAATCCCTGCTCTCACAGAAGTCCCTCACAAACTCCACCTCTGCAGGGGTATCTGTCACGAAGGAATTCAGCGTGACCACAACCGGCACACCGTACTTCTGGAGATTTTCTATATGCTTTTCCAGATTCACAATGCCCTTTTTCAATGCGGCCAGATTCTCTGTACCAAGGTCTGCCTTCTCCACGCCGCCATTGTACTTCAGCGCCCTGACAGTTGCCACAAGCACCACCGCGTCAGGATGAAGTCCTGAAACCCTGCACTTGATATCAAAAAACTTCTCTGCACCAAGATCGGCGCCAAAGCCTGCCTCCGTAATACAGTAATCCGCCAGCTTCAGAGCTGTCCGTGTGGCCCGTATAGAGTTGCAGCCATGTGCAATGTTGGCAAAGGGACCGCCATGCACCAGTGCAGGAGTGTGCTCCAGGGTCTGAATCAGATTTGGCTTCATTGCATCCTTCAAAAGTGCAGCCATAGCCCCCACAGCCTGAAGATCCCCGGCCGTCACCGGCTCTCCAGCATAATTGTATGCCACAATGATCCTGGACAGCCGTTCTTTCAGATCCTTCATGTTTTCGGCCAGACAGAGGATAGCCATGATCTCACTTGCCACAGTGATCACGAAATGATCCTCCCTGACCACGCCGTCCGTCTTATTTCCAAGCCCCACCACAATGTTGCGCAGGACTCTGTCATTCATATCCTCACACCGCTTCCAGACAATCTGGCGTGTATCGATCTGAAGCTCGTTGCCCTGCTGAATGTGATTATCCAATAACGCCGCCAGCAGATTATTGGCGGAGGTTATGGCATGAAAATCGCCGGTGAAATGGAGGTTTAGATCCTCCATGGGGACCACCTGGGCGTAACCGCCCCCCGCAGCGCCTCCCTTGATTCCGAAGCAGGGGCCAAGGGACGGCTCCCGCAGAGCGATAACAGCCCTCTTTCCCAATTTTCCAAAGGCCTGGCCCAGCCCCACGCTGGTCGTGGTCTTTCCCTCCCCAGCAGGAGTGGGATTGATGGCGGTGACCAGGATCAGCTTCCCATTCGGCTTATCCGACAGGCTCTCCAAATACTCTTCCGAAAGCTTCGCCTTATATTTTCCGTAATATTCCAGGGCCTCTTCACCAATACCAATATGCTGTGCCACCATTCCGATGGGCTCCAGCACCGCCTCCTGGGCAATCTCAATATCCGTTTTCACCCTTAATTTCTCCTTCACATAAACCTATTTAAACGATCTCTTCCACCAGCTGTTCAAACTGTTCTATGCTCATAAGTACCTTTCTGGGCTTTGTTCCTTCCTCCTCGCCCACCACGCCGTACTCGCTGAGCTGGTCCATGATCCTTGCCGCCCTGTTGAAGCCAACCTTCAGTACGCGCTGCAGCATGCCGATGGAAGCCTTATCTTTGTCGATAATAAACCGGCCGGCCTTCTCAAACAGTTCGTCCAGCTCAGACTCAGAACCACCCGAACCGCTTCCGCCGGAGCCGCTTCCCATGCTCTTTATCTTCTCTTCAATATCTTCCGCATACACATTGCCCAACGTCTGATTTTTCAGGAAATCCACCACATCGGAAACCTCCTTGTCAGACACGAAGGCTCCCTGAATGCGGGCCGGCTTGGTATAGCCCTGGGGATAAAAGAGCATGTCGCCCTTGCCCAGAAGTTTCTCCGCACCGTTCATATCCAGAATGGTCCGGGAGTCCACGCCGCTGGACACGGAAAATGCCACACGGCTTGGCATATTGGCCTTGATAAGGCCGGTGATCACGTCCACACTGGGCCGCTGGGTAGCAATGATAAGGTGGATGCCCGCCGCTCTGGCCAGCTGAGCCAGACGACAGATGGACTCTTCCACCTCTCCGGGACATACCATCATCAGATCCGCCAGCTCATCCACGATGATGACAATCTGAGGCAGTTTTGCAGGTGCCTCAGCTTCACCGTTCTCCTGCATGGATTCCACCTTTTTATTATATCCCTTTAAATCCCTCACATTGAAATCTGCAAATTTCCGATAGCGGTCCTCCATCTCCGAAACACCCCAGTGCAGCGCTGCAGATGCCTTCTTTGGATCCGTGACGACAGGGATCAGCAGATGGGGAATCCCATTGTAAACGCTAAGCTCCACCACCTTGGGATCCACCATGATCAGCTTCACATCGTCAGGGTGAGCCTTATATAAAATACTCATGATAAGCGTGTTGATACAGACGGATTTACCGGAGCCGGTAGCTCCCGCAATGAGCATATGGGGCATCTTGGCAATGTCCGTCACCACAACCTTTCCGGCAATGTCTTTTCCCACCGCAAAGGCAATGCTGGAAGGAAAATCGCGAAACTCCGGTGTCTCCAGCAGATCCCTCAAGGCAACAGGCATGTTCTCCTTGTTCGGCACCTCGATGCCGATGGCCGCCTTTCCTGGAATGGGAGCTTCGATACGAATATCCGTTGCCGCCAGATTCAGCTTGATATCATCCGCCAGACCTACAATTTTTGAAACCTTCACACCCTGTTCCGGCTGAAGCTCATAACGTGTGACGCTGGGTCCCTGGCTGATGTCCGTGATGGTCACCTTCACGCCGAAGGTGTTCAGTGTCTGCTGCAGGCGCATCGCCGTGTCCTTCAGCTCCCTTGTGGAGTCTCCGGTAGCTGCCACTCCCTTCTGGAGTCTGGAGAGAGGCGGAAACATATATTTCTTGGGAATCTTTTTCTCTGCCTGTGCCATATCCTTTTGAAGCTCTGTTGTAGGAGCGGATGCCTGGGGCCTGCTCTGAACTGCAGCCGTCTCTTTCTGTGGAGCCATAGGCTCCCTTTGAGGAGCCAAAGATTCCCTGGAAGCCGCTGTATTCATAGGCCTTTCCACAGATTCTTCCATTTCCTCTTTATGTACCCTGATAGACTGTTCGGAAGGTTCCTGCCATTCTACACCGCCAGAGGGCCATTCCTCCTGTTCCTCTGCAAACGGCT
Organism: Acetatifactor sp.; assembly: GCA_022511385.1. Lineage (GTDB taxonomy): Bacteria > Bacillota > Clostridia > Lachnospirales > Lachnospiraceae > Acetatifactor. Next base: position 11,536 of record JAFLRN010000030.1, on the reverse strand, counting down.
CAACCGCTGACACCGGTTCATCCTCTACATCCATACCCGCGTCCATTGTAACCTGGTGCATGCTCCTGATACGAACTTTTTCAAAATCCAAAACAGGTGCTACGCTTTCCTCCTGTACATAAGGGTGACCTTCTTCCTGTTCTTCTGCGAATGTAATCTCATGCACATCATCCCTGTGAACACTTTCATCCTGCCTTGGTATGGTGGTATCCAGCACCACACCGGACACCTTCTTCTCCATGCGCAGAATCTTTTCATTTTCCTTCTCTTCCGCTTTCAGCCTGCGCTCTTCCTCTTTTCGGGCACGATGCTCCTCCTGTTCTTTACGCCGAGTCAACGCATATTCCCTGCGTCTCTCTGCATCCTCCCTGGACAGCTCACGCATACGGCTTCCACCATTTTTCATACCAGCCAGCAAGGATTTCTCCGTCAGCAGAATAATACTCACCACGGAACAGAGCAATACCACAAGCACAGTGCCGAAGGTTTCAAGGTAATGCTGCATCAGGTAACAGAGACTTCCCGCAAGTACACCACCGCCATTTTTTCCATCGCGACAGCTCTCATAAATCGTCTTCACACTATATGCGTCCATTGAAGCTGACGATTGTACCACCAGGTCACAGATTACCCCCAGCATCACAAACAGGACAATTCCCGCGATCAGCTTCCGCAGGGCAGTGGGATTTCCATCATTTGCATACCAAAAAGCCGCTGCCAGAAAAAGCAGGACCGGCACGGCATACGCCGTGAATCCAAACAATCCAAACAAAAAACCGCTGATCGCGTCTCCCACAGGGCCTATAATGCCAAAATTACAAAAAAATAAGATCAGCATAGCCACAAACAGCACAATCAGCCCGATTTCATGAAACAGCTCGCTGTCCTTTGCCAGCTGCTGTTCATCGGGCTCCTGTCTTCTGCTTGAGTTCTGGGTATTGGCTCTGGTGTTCCTGGAACTGATCCTTTCAGAGCTTGTACTTCTTTTATGTGAATCGGAAGAGGATGCTCTTCTTCCAGAGGATGCTGCCATCTCATCGTACCTCACTTACATGATTTCAATATCCATATAAGTATATCATTTTTCTGCCAACTTGTCATCTTTCTTTTTTCACGTCTCATTGTCAATCATTTCATGCAACTTTGCAATGGCTTTGTCGATTCCGCCAACCTCGTTGATAATACCGTATTTCACAGCCTCCTCTCCCACCAGGATGGTGCCAACGTCTTTTGTGAGAACACCCGTCTCCATCATCAGCTGCTCCAGAACCTGCTTGCTGATGCTGCAATGCCCACAGACAAAGCCGGTGATCCTGTCCTGGATCAGTTTAAAATACTCAAAGGTCTGGGGCACACCGATGACCATACCATTCATTCTGACCGGATGGATCACCATGGTTCCGGTATTGACAATATAGGAATAATCCGTGCTGACCGCAATCGGCACGCCGATGGAGTGGCTGCCGCCCAGCACTAAGGAAACCGTTGGCTTGCTAAGCGAAGCGATCATCTCCGCAATGGCCAGCCCCGCTTCCACATCGCCTCCCATAGTGTTCAGGAGCACAAGCACCCCCTGAATCGTCTTGCTATCCTCAATGGCTGCAAGACTGGGCAGTATATGCTCATATTTGGTGGTTTTTGAATTGTTGGAGAGATTCTCATGCCCTTCGATCTCTCCAATGATGGAGATTAGGTGGATGCTGTCCATCTGTGCATTTTCGTCCAGCGATACCTGCCCCGTCTTTTCAATCCGCTCATCACGATGCTCCTCTTTTTCGATTTTCTCATCCTTCTTTTCATCAGCCATGATCAATATCCATACCTTTCCATAAAATGATTGCTTAAAATGTAAACAAGGAGCGCATCATGCGCTCCCTGTTAGCATTGCCTGTTCCGGCAAAATAATTCTTATTCAACATCAAAATCAAAATTATCATTTTCACCCACAGAGTAATCAAAGTCATCCTCCCCATCAGTAGAAACCACATTGTAATCCAGAACTTTTTTCTGATGGGGCTTGGGCATGGGCAAGGGTGTCTCAAAAAACCTGATCTTTGGATGCTCGGCCTCAGCCTGCCCGGATTCAGGCTCGGCTTGCTCCGGTTCGGGTTCAAGCTCTACCAGTTCGGGATCGGGTTGCTCAACGAGCTCATCTTCCGGCTTGGCCTTCACGGAACCCGGCTCAGCCATCTCAGGTTCGGGCGTGACATACCCGACTTCCGGCTCAGCTGAATCGGGTTCGGGTTCAATCGGCACAAATTCAATCCCAACGCCTTCTTCCGCTGGCTGCTCATCGACTTGAGAGACAGCAGCCCTCTTGAGTATACTTTCTCTGAGACCCACACCAGCCAGCACCGTCTGAAACAGAAGAATATACAGAAATGTCGGCAGTTCCTTTGTCAGAACACCAAAATACTGGGCACCTACTGCCACACCTGATACCAGCACCCAAACACTGATATAATCCCTTTTACGGCTAAACCAATAGCTGCCCACACCAATGCACAGCAACAGGACCAGCACCCCCTGCCAGTTCAGTACGCTATTCAAGCTGTCAGCAGCAAATCCATGATCTCCATGCATATACAGCCCGCCCCAGGCCCCCAGCACCTGAATGAAGGTACTGCCATTGAAGAGAGCGTCCACCAAAATTAACCCTAAAAATCCCACCGCCGTACCTGCCAGGCAACTTTCTATGGCAATGGCACGAGATTTTGCAGAAGCTTTCTGCCCTCGGACTTCCAACGCCGCTGCCACACCAATGAGCAGCAATAGAAAAGCGGTTGCATCAAGATATCCTGCAAAGCCAATCCACAGACCTGCCATCAGAAACAAGCTCCAATTCCGAATATTACCCCGGCATGCTGCCAGTATGCCCAGACCAATGGCAAACAGCAAAAGGAACAAGGGCTTTGGAGACAGACTAAGCGATTCCTGCACGACAGGTGCTGTATACAGGAAAAAGACTAACATCACCAGCGCCGGCACAGCTCCTGCCAGTTTCCTCACACCTAAGTACAAAAGCAGAATTGCCAGCATCTGCAGCACCACCTGGAGCCATATGCCCGCAGTCAGCTTGTTACCTATAAACAGAAAAACCATGTGCAGAAGATGCAGATAGACATACTCCACACCGTGTACTATATTGGGCATGCTTCGGTCTTCTGCCACAAACGCCGCTTCATAGTATGCACCACCGTCACTGACACCCGCAATCCCGTTGATACGGTACATAAAGCCCAACACGAAAAACAGCACCACAAGAGCGGCTTCTCCCAGCAGAAGCACGCTGAAGCCGCGTCGCTCCACATACTCGCGCCCTACAGGCAGCTTACGAAACAGAAATACACACCCCGCTGCCAGCACCGCCATCCCCAGGGCAAGCGCCAGCGCCGGAATGGATGTGCCGTCCAGAGCCTGCGCTGCCATATTGGACCATATCACCAGCGCAATAACGGTGACCAGCGTATATGCATCCCACATTATATTACTGAATACGCTCTTTTTCCAATTCATGTTCAGCTTCCCTTAAGCTTCTCTTTTGCTATCACCAGTCAACACTTTTTCAATATTATATCTGGGTCTGCCTTTTACTTCCATATAAATTTTTCCAATATACTGCCCAACCAGGCCGATGGCCAGCAGCTGCATGCCGCCCAGAAACCAGATGGACAGGATCAGTGAGGTCCATCCCTGGACAACATGGCCGGTAAAGTACGAAATCAGTGCATAGACTGCCGCCAAGATTGAAATAAAAATAATGACCAGTCCAGCGCCCAGTATCCAGCTGATCGGCTTTACGCTGAAGGAAGAAATACCGTTAAAAGCCAGAGCCAGCATCTTCTTCAGGGGATACTTGGATTCTCCTGCCACACGCTCTTTTCGGTCATAGTAAACATTATCGGTCTGATAACCGATCAAAGGCATCATACCGCGTAGGAAAAGATTGGTTTCTTTATATTTGGAGAACTCTTCTACCGCCCGCTTTGACATCAATCTGAAATCCGCATGATTGTAAACTGTCTTTACACCCATGAGACTCATGAGTTTATAAAAAGTCTGTGCTGTCGTCCGCTTAAAAAAGGTGTCAGACTTACGTTCCTTCCTGACACCATAAACAATGTCGCAGCCGGCGTGAAATTTGTCTATCATCTCTTCGATCACGGCGACATCGTCCTGTAGATCTGCGTCAATGGAAACCGTCACGTCACTCATATCTTTTGCCGTGATCAGGCCCGCTGTCAGCGCAAACTGATGGCCCACATTGCCAGCAAGCTTCACACCGCATACCCGGGTTGGATAAACCGCATGCTCTTCCTCGATCAGCTCCCATGTGCGGTCCTTACTTCCGTCATTCACAAACAGGATAAAGCTGTCATCCGCTATCTTTTCCTTGCGTATCAGATCCTCAAGAACATCCCTAAGCGTCTGGGAAGCAATTTTTAATACTTCCTCCTCATTATAACAAGGCACTACGACAGCCAGCTTGTCCATATATTTTCCCCTTCAGCCTTTTGCACTTCATTTTTATTCATCCCAGTTATGATACACTGCCTGGACATCGTCGTCATCCTCCAGCATATCAAGGGTTTTCTGAAGATTCTTTATAGCGGTTTCGTCCGTAAGCTCCACATAGTTCTGGGGGATCATTGTTACCTCTGCACTGATCATGGGTATCCCAGCGTCCTCCAGCGCCTTGCGCACCTCCTCGAAGCCGTCGGGGTCGGTCAGCACCTCAAAGCTGTCCTCCTCCTCGTTGAAATCTTCAGCGCCAGCATCCAACGCCGTCATCATCAGATCGTCAGCCTCCAGGTCACACTCCTCCTTGTCAATGATGATCTGTCCCCTCTTGTCAAACATAAAGGATACGCAGCCGGGGGTTCCCACGTTTCCCTGACCCTTTGTGAAGGCGCTTCTCACATTGGCTGCGGTCCGGTTCTTATTGTCGGTGAGTGCGTCCACAATGATGGCGATACCGTTTGGACCGTATCCCTCATAGGTCACATACTCATAATTCACATTTCCCACATCGCCTGCAGCTTTCTTGATGCCACGCTCAATGGTATCGTTTGGCATGTTGTTAGCCTTCGCCTTGGCAATGACTGTGGCAAGCTTGAAATTGTTGTTGGGATCAGGTCCGCCCTCCTTTACTGCCACCGCGATCTCACGGCCGATGATGGTAAATATCTTGCCCTTTGCCGCGTCATTCTTCTCCTTTTTATGCTTAATGTTTGCAAATTTTGAATGTCCTGACATTGCTTGTCCTCCCTGTGTCTTTACGTCTGCTTAACGCTGACATTAATCATATCATTTTTTACTGGTTTCTTCAAGCGCTGATTCCCTCTGCACACTGCCATTCTCATCGGACTGCATTTCCTCCGTCAGCCTTGTTACCTGAACCCGTTGGATCATCTTATTCTCCACCTCAAGAATTTTGAAATTATAGCCGCAATAGTCCACATCGAACTGTTCGTCCGGCTCCGGAATCCTGTCCAGCCTTGAGATCAGGAAGCCGTTCAGCGTCTCAAAATCTTCGTTGTCAAAGGAAATACCCAGATGCTCCTCCAGCTCCTCCAGACGTGTCATGCCCTCCGCCACGTACACATCTTCTCCCTTCTCCTCAATAAAGGGCTCACTGTCCTCGTCGTACTCATCCAGGATATTTCCCACAATTTCCTCCAGAATATCCTCCATAGCCACGAGACCGTCGGTCTGGCCATACTCATCCACCACGATCACCATCTGCAGCTTCCCGGCCTGCATCTCACGGAACAGTTCATCAATGTTTTTTGTCTGGGGCACAAAGCTGGGCTCCCTGAGCAGTCCATCAAGCTCTCTCAGCGGGCAATAGAGCCTTCCTTCATCCCCGTAGAACCTCATGGCGTCCTTCAGATGCAGGATGCCGATGATATGGTCCAGATTTTCCTCATAAACCGGATAGCGGCTGTTGGTACCGTCCAGCATAAAGCTGATGGCGTCCTTCAGCACCATGCTGCCGTCTATGGCCACAATATGATTCCTGTGGGTCATAATGTCCTGGGCTTCCTTATCGCCAAACTCAAAGATGTTGGAGATCATCTCCGCTTCACTGGCCTGGATCACGCCCTGCTCATGACCCTCGTTGATCATGCTGATGATCTCCTCCTCGGTCACGTCACCGACATCTGCGCTGACATTCACACCAAAGAGCCGCAGGATACCGTTGGATGTGGCGGAAGCCAGCGCGGTAAAGGGATAAAATATCCTGGTCACCAGAAACACTGGCGTCACGAAAATATATGCCCATTTCTCCGGAACCCTCGCGGCAATTTTTCTGGGGAGAAGCACTCCCAAGGTCAGCGTTATGTACAGCAGCAATACTGTGGAAAGAATTGCAGCTGTCACTACTGCCACCTCAGCGGGAAACCAAGCCAGTTTCATCTGGCTCTCCGTCAAGAACTGAAGCCCGCTGGAGACAGCCTGCCGCAAAATCCCCAGATGCACTGCGCCGATGGTTACGTTAACAAGGGTTGTCACCAGTTGTGAGGTATTGACAAAATCCGTGGGGTTGCTGAGCATTTTCTGCAGGCGCAGGGATTTTTTGTCTTTGTCCTCGTCAGCTTTGCGCTCGATTTCCTTTTCGTTCAGGTTGTCAAGGGCGGCGCCAAAGCCGTAGAAGAACATGTCGATCAAGAGCAGGATTATGAATAGGGTTATACTGGCAGTAGGTCCACTGTCATCCATATGAAAATCTTTTCCTCCAATGTTGATTTTGTTCTGGTTTTTGCAGAACATTATTCTAAATATACCATTTTGGGGTATTTTAGTCAAGGACTGGCGCAGATGGCCCCTAATCGTGCGGTTTCTGAGGTTTTCCGCGTGTGACATGATATGTTTTCCGCGAGTGACGGTTCAGGGAGGCAGGTGTGCCCGTGCAACCGGGCAACGCTCCGCCGAACTAATTGCCAACTCCGACTAAGGCGTGTAAGGTCATCACGCCTAAGTCTGCGTAGGCAATGGATTTCGTCTCCGCTAAGAGCGCCCTTTCATCGTTACCCGGACACACCTGCCTCCCCGAACCTGTTACTTGGCTCATATTGTCCATATTTCCCTATTATCTCCTTTTTTAAAATAGTTTCTATAATAATTTTAAGATAAGTAGCGAAATATAATATTCCCCAATTATCTTTAGTATAATATGTAGTCTATAAACTCTTTTTCATATGTATCAAGATCACTCATACTATTAAATTCAATCCCCCCTTTAAGAAACATATCATCATAAGCAATGTTTGCAGCCTCAAAGTCTACCCAGTAATATCCATTACTCTCATACAAAATAATATTTCCCATTCCATTTTCCGCATGCAACTTTATCCAATATTGATGTCCATATTTTCCCAAGCCGACTTCATCAACAATTATACCCGTTTGTTGCCATTTTGATGTTTTATTTAGATACCATTCTTCAAATTCCATAAATATCTTGTCCATATTTAGATCACCTAAATTCCAGAGTAAATCCGATCAATCCTACTGACAACACAAATGATAAAAGGAGTTTATTAATTTATCTTTCACATTGGCTAAAATACCTTCCCATCCCAAGATTTATATAAGGGGATAGGTAACAGGCAGCGGGGGTGGGCGGGCTTTAAGCCGACAATGCAGAGGCGCTCTTAGCAGTTAGTTCACCGGAGCGCCGCCTCGTCGGCTTAGAGCCTGCCCGCCACCGCTGCCGTCACTTGCGGAAACCAAAAACCACAAAAATACCATCCAATCTTATGTATCTAATTCCAAACTGATCATCAGCGCTCTATTCACTCTACGCATAATCTCTCCATCCAGATGACACACTTTATCCTTCAATCGCTTCTTGTCGATGGTCCGCAGCTGCTCCAAAAGCACCACGGAATCTTTGTCCATATCATAGAGCGCCGAATTCAGTTCAATATGCGTGGGCAGCTTAGCCTTATTCATCTTGGAGGTGATGGCAGCACAGATTACCGTAGGGCTGTGCTTATTGCCCACATCGTTCTGGACGATCAACACCGGCCTGATGCCCCCCTGCTCCGAGCCGATGACCGGTCTCAAATCTGCATAATATACATCTCCTCGTCTCATAATGCCTCTTTTCTGCTGTCACAGACAGCATGATCTTCGTTCTTGTCTGAGGAACAGTATTGCCGATTATCGGATCCTTAAACAGGGATTTTGAAAATCTTTTACCACTCCCGCCCCAGAGCGTCGGCCACATCACCCGCCATGCAGGCATGCTCGCCGATTCTTTCGCTGACCCTATCTCCGGCCAGACCATGGAGCCTTACTCCTGACACTGTTGCCTGAAAGGGTTCCATTCCCTGGGCAAGGAGTCCGGCAATGACACCAATCAGCACGTCACCGCTTCCAGCCACAGCCATGCCGCTGTTTCCGCTCACGTTCACGCATATCGGACGTTTTTCCCCACACACAAAGGTTCTGGCGTCCTTGGCTGCCACTGTCGCATGAAGTTCACTTGCAAGGGCCATGCCATAGTCTGGGAGATCCTCTTTCAACTCAGAAACGGTTCTTCCTGTAAGCCTTGCCAATTCCCCCACATGGGGCGTCAAGATAAAAATCCTTCCCTCTTTTCCCTGCTCTGCCAGCTGGGCTCTCAGGGCAGAGGATTCGGATAGTAAGTTCAGGCCGTCCGCATCCAGGATCAAGGGCTTTTGGGTCTTTTTAAAGACTTGTTCCAGACAGCTGACAGCATCCCCACTCTTGCCGATGCCGGGTCCCAAGGCGATCACGTCCGTCCATTCCAGACTGTCCTCCAGGTCAGAGGTTGATCCAAGCAGCGCTTCCGGCACAGTCTCCTGGAGAATGACTCTGTTTTCCTCGGGGGTGATGACCTTCACCATGCCTGCTCCGATGCGATAGGCGGCTTTTGCAGCCAACACTGCGGCTCCCGCCATGTTGCGGCTTCCTGCCACCAACAGCACCTTCCCAAAGGTACCTTTGTTCCCGTCGGCTCTCCTGGATGGCAACAGACCCTCCGCCGTTTCGTCACATAGCACCATGCCCGGCGTATCGCCAAAAAAGCTCCTTTCGGAAATGCCGATCTGAGCCACAGTGACCTTCCCTGCATACTCACAGCCCGGATACATCACAAGTCCCCGCTTACAGAAACCAAAGGTCACTGTCTCATCCGCATGAACCGCACAGCTCCAGATTCTTCCCGTGTCAGAATCCACGCCGCTGGGCAGATCCAGCGCGATCTTATATCCGGAGAGCTTGCCAAACGCCGTAATTGCCTCCCGAAAAATACCGTCAACTTCCCTGGACAGCCCCACGCCAAACAACGCATCTATCACAACAGTATATTCCCGTCTGCCTGGTTTTGTGACCATTTCCACCGGATAGCTTTTCAATATTTCTCGTTGTTGTTTCCATTGGGCAGATGCTTTGTCCTGTGCGCCAACGCACCAGACCTCCACCCGAAAGCCCTGTTCGCACAAAAGCCTTGCCAGCGCCAGACCGTCACCGCCGTTATTTCCCATACCCGCCAAAACAAGTGCCGATCCAATCTCTCCGGCACAATGTCTCTCCACCGCTTCAAGGGCAGCCAGCGCAGCACGCTCCATCAAAACCATGGACGGAATGCCAATCTTCTCTATGGTGTTTGTGTCATAGCGGCGCATTTCCTCTGCCGTCACCAAATATTTCATTACCCTGCCATTCTCCTTTCATGCCATGTGGAAAGGACTACCCACAGCTAACTGGGGCAGTCCTTCAACCTTAAGTTTCTTCCTACTATATTTCCTCTCCCTCTGTAATCTCGCCAGCGCCTTCCCTGCCGCGATTTCCCATCTTCCCTGTATTCTTTCTTTCCGGCTTCACAGGGTGCTTTTTCTCGGGGTTGTATGTCATGTCAAACACATTCACCACATCCGCCCCAAACACATCATGCATATAAGAATATATCTCAAGATTCTGTTGCTCCATCTGTTGTTTTCGCACCAGACGTTTTTTCAGCTCTATCCTGATATCCTTCACCCAGTTTTCTATCTGCTGAATCTCCTCCGTATTGTCCTTCATAGAGTCATAACAGCAATCCATGGTGATAAGCATCAGTTGAAAGTTCAGCCTGTCGATCTCACGGGGCAGCTCCTTCAGCTCTTCCTTATAGCTCTCCATCTTTGCATTACATTCCTCAACCAGTCTTTTGTTCTGGTCGATTTTCTTGTCCAAGGCCTTGCTGCCGCCCATATGATCCGCCTCATCCACCAGCGGGACGATCTCGTTCATCAGCTTCTTTTTCAGCTTATGGATCTCCTTCATTTCCGTGTTCAGTTTTCCCTGCCTCTTCAAGAGATCATTGAGCTGGTTTTCCATGTTTTTCACAGCTTTTCTTGTACCCTCGTCCAGTAGACGGTACCACTTATTGTCAAGGGTAAGGATCGGTATCGTTTTCCCCTGAAGCGCCTGTGTGAAAGCTTCCTGCCTGAGAGTTCCTGACTTGGTTTTCATAGATAAATCCCCCTACTCACACTTGTTCCTTTAAATAGCGGTTAATGTTGTAGGACAGCTTCATTAAGCTGTCAGACAGATGAACATTTTCTACCTGTATCCCCTCAGGCACGTTCAGATCCACATGAGCAAAATTCCAGATTGCGCGAATTGGGGTCTTGACCAGCCGCTCCACCACGTCGAGGGCGCTGGTTTTCGGGATAGTCAGCGCTGCAATATCAATTTCATTCTCCCGGATGAAGCTTTCCAGTTCCTCCATGGGCATTACCTTGACCCCTCGAACCTCCTGACCGACCAGATCAGGGTTTTGGTCAAACATTCCCCGGAAGATAAATCCACGCCGCTCAAAGTTCATGTAATTTCCAAGGGCCCGCCCAAGGTTGCCAGCACCGATGATCACAAAATTGTGCTGCCTGTCAAGTCCCAGTATCTTTCCTATTTCATCATAGAGATATTCCACATTATAGCCATAGCCCTGCTGGCCAAAGCCGCCAAAGTTATTGAAATCCTGACGGATCTGCGATGCCGTCACCCGCATCAGCTCACTTAAATCCTGGGACGATATCCGCTCCACGCCCTCGTCCTTCAGTTCTCCCAGATACCGAAAATACCTGGGCAGTCTGCTGATGACGGCTTGAGAAATTTCCTTCTCCTCCAAGGTACTACCTCCAAAACGGACGCGGCCTGCTATGTTTTTCACACTGCTGCAGTCCGTTTTCATTTTTCTGTTCTGTCCACTTTAGTTTATCAAAATGTTAAAATCCTGTCAATGAGATAGCCTGCATTTGAGCATATATTTAGGCGCTGTATTGGCTATGGGATTATGTTGTCCGTGAGTGACGCCAAGGCTTGGCAATGTTCCGACCGCAGACACGCTCCCGCTTGAAAAAACACGTAGCGGGGTTAAGTTTGAAGGTATCTTGGCGAGTGACGCCCAGTCCTGGCAATGCTCTTCCAGCAGACACGCTCCCGCTTGAAAAACACGTAGCGGATACTAGGCTCGAAAGTACCTCGCCAAGTGCCGACGTGTTTTTAACAGTCTGCCGGA
>JAFLRN010000003.1 GCA_022511385.1 Acetatifactor sp. | reverse complement strand
CAGCATCTGACACAGGAACAGCTTGCGAATTCTTTAGGTATTTCTTATCAGGCAGTAAGTAAGTGGGAAAACGCTGTAACAACCCCGGATATTATGATGCTTCCGCTGATTGCGCAGGTCTTTGGCGTGTCGATTGATGACTTGTTCAAGGCTCAAATTGTTGCCTATGAAAATGAGGCACATAGATGGTTGTCTAAGTATGAGTCGTCTCATAATCAGGATGATTTTATAAGAGCTGATATTGAGTTTAAAAAACTTTTTGAGAGCAATGCTTATAATGATGAAGACATACACAGATATGGTGTTTTGTATGAATATCACATGAATTACTGCAGAGATAAGGCATTAGAGCAGTACGATAAAATTATTTCTGAGGGTAAAAAAGATGATACGTATTACGCAGTGTGTCGCCAGAAAAATCTTTTGTTGTCCAGAATTGGGCGAGGGGAAGAACAAATTTCCTATTGGGAAGATAGGGTTAAAGAAGAGGATCCATCCCTAAAAGATTATATATGCCTAGTAAGCGCTTGTCTTTGGGCAAAGCAATATGACAAGGCTGCCGGTTACTTTGAAAGGGCAGAGGCTGTGTATGGAGAGGAAGCAAAGAACAATTACATCCTGTATATTTATGGTGGTGATACCTACAGGGCGTTAAAGAAGTATGACGAAGCATTTAAATGCTGGCGTAAAGCACTGGATATCAATGACTATGGTATGGATGCATGGTTTTCTATGGGATTTAGTTACGCGGATCTAGGTGATTATGTAAACACGGCGGAGGTTTGGAAAAAAGTAATCGACATGCTCACTAGCAGAGGTTGTATTTATGAGGCGAATTGGCCACGTGAATTACTTAGAAATGCTGAATCCAAGATTTGTGAGCAAAAGAAGTAAGTAATGGATTGAGTGAAATGCATAAAACAAACTGGAAAATTGACCTTGACAATTTAAGTAGAAATGATATAGTAAAACTATAGGGAGCAACCGCCCACAAGGTGGGTTGACTAGATTATGAGTAGAAATTCCACCCCATTGCCGGCCAAAGTTTTGGGGTGGTTTTTCTATATAGCTTACTTACAAAACGTGAGTACGAATGTAAGTAATGCCAAAAGGAATATGCCAAAAGTCAGCATATCCTTAAAATCAAAATGATTTTTCATAGGCATCACTCCCATTCCTTAGGAATATTGGGTCAGCCCACCCTGCAACACGGTTGCCCTATTGATATAGTATCATGATTGTAGTGATTTGATAATAATAGATATATTATTTCGATATGCAGTAAAAAAATGTTTGTTGATGGGGTAAAAAAATTATGTATGATGGAATAAATATCAAAAATGTTAATCTAGATACCGTTCAACCGACAGAAGAGCCGCAAAGGCAGTATTATTTTATTTCCAAATGCCGTCAATATGTAAAAGTTTTTGAAAGAGAAAACGGCCGCTTGCCCAAAGCTTGTGTAACGACCTTCGGCTGTCAAATGAACCCGGATTCAGAGATTAGAAAAACCGCATAAATAAGGCATTTATAAAAATCCCAACCCAAGGCAACCGCCAAGGATTGGGATTTTTTTCATTTCTCATATTCCATAATGTCCCCAGGCTGACAGCCAAGGAAATCACACACTTTACAAAGCACGTCCGTGGTTACGCTTTCACCCTTTGAGAGTTTTGCAATGGTGGGGGCGGATATTATGTCTAATAAATCCGTCTTTTTCATGCCCCGGCGTGTAAGCAGATCAAAGAGCCTATAATATTTCATCATGCAATCACCGCCTTTCTGAATATTAGCATACACTAATATAATATAAATGTCAACGAAATAAATTTTAAAAAATGCTAATAAAAGTGTTGACAAGCATATAAACATATGCTAATATATAATTAGCAAGAGCGAAACAAACATAAATAAATGCTAATAGAAAGGCGGTAAACAAAATGATTAAAGCGGTAAACATGAAAACTTACAGATTCGGAAAGTTGGCAAATATAAGATATAGCGGTTTTGGTATGTTAGACACTGAAACAAACACATTTGTTTCTTTTGACAGTGTAACGCCTTATGTATTAGATACAAAGAAAATTATCCAGTCTTGCATTGATGCAGGATGGCCGGAAACCCTCAAAAGGGTAGCACAGGCATAATAAACCACAGTACAAGGGCGGCCAGAGAGCCGCCCGGAAAGGAAAAAGATATGAAGAATATTAAAGTTGAATGGTGCGAGAATTTTATAAAGGCTGTTTTTAAGAAGCATGTTCCAGAGGGCGGAGGAATCTACACAGAATTGTTTTGGGATATGGCAGAAAAATCCGGGTTGTGGGAGCGTGGAACCTACGGAAGCCCAATGAGCAAGGCACTTGGAAAATTGACAACGATTGAAGCGAAACATGACGATAACGGAAATTATTTATATAGCGTATTTAAAATAGCATAAGCAACACGGGCGGCAGCAGGGCCGCCCAGGCAACTAAAACGGCCACGCTGACCATGGGCGGCGTGAGGGTCCGAAGCCCCTATAAACAGTTGACGGGTTGCAATGGTGGGCATTGCGGTATTGTTTAACAAGTTTCTGCCAGGGTTTAAGGCGAACCGGGCGGCGTGCAATCAGTAACGGGAGAATGGGCGGCACGCCTGGGCGGTGGGTAGCTGCCCAGTGATAAACATAGACCGGGAACCCGGATCCCACAATGGCCCACACCGTTGCAATATTATTTCTTTTCTTTTCGGATAAACTTATGGACCATACCATTTTTAAAGGTGATCGCATCCGCCTGGCCGTCAAGTATTACAATATGGTCAATGACGCTGCGCACAAAATCCTGCAGAGCATCATCACCCACAACCGGGGCTAACTCCTTGTAGTCTATGTGATTACCCTGGTTGATACTATGGGCCACAAGGAAGGAGGAAGCGGAAGCCATAAACGCTGCCCCTGCAGTATCGGCGGAGTTGTCCGCCCGAATTTCCGCCAATTCATTCTCAATTTGAGCGTTCCGTACTTCAAGCCCTTGTTTTGTTTCTAGGTATTCCTTTTCACTCATAGCGTCATCATCAAACAGATAAAGCCGTTTAAGACGTTCCAGGGCCTTTATATTGCGTTCCTTTTCACTGGATAACAATTCCGCCTTTGTATCGCTTCCAGGGATTCCTGGGGAAGTCTCCAAAGGAAGGGGCCTATAAATAGCCGTCCCGGCAGCAGGAGAAGCAGCTTTTAAGAAATCAAACGCCTGGGAGAGTCCGGCCCGATCTATTCCGGCGATATCTTCAAATTCAGGCCCTGACAATAAAAAGGCTTCCAGATCATCCGGCGTTTGGATTTCTGCCGCCAGTTTGGTGGCTTGCACCATGTTTTTAACATAGTTAAAGACGAATGGTCCCAGGTTGGTATCTTTTGCATATTTAGGGCGGCAAGTGTTTTTTCTGTACTGATTACCGCAACGATAATATGATGGATGAAAGCCGTTTTCCCGGATTCTATCCTTTTCGCATAACATATTAGAGCCGCACACGCCGCAACGGCACAGACCACCAAAAACATGAGTGTGTTTCTGCTTAGATGAACTTCCCATGTTATTTCTTGCTGCGGCATTGGTATCCATGAGGGAGTTGCAACGTTCCCACTGATCGACAGACACTATGGGCGTGAAAACACCATCTAACACAATCCATTCATTTTCAGGCTTTACCCGGCCCCGTGCGCTTTCCCGGTAATTATAACGGTATGTCCCTTTATACATGGGATTTCTGATAATGTCCGCCACGGTTTTACTTGTCCATTCGCCGCCACGTTTTGTGGGTATGTCATGGGAGTTTAAATAGTCCCGGAGTCTGCAGCTTGACTTTTCCTTTTCGTAGAAGTCATACATAAATTTGATCATAGGGCCCTCTTTATCATCCACCACGGGAAACTCCTGGACTGGATCCCATTTATAGCCATATGGTACGTTGGCGCCGTTCCAAAGACCCTGAGAAGCCCGACCCAGCATTATGTCAGAGACTCTTTCAGAGGTCATTTTCCTTTCCAGCTCCGCAAATACCAGAATAATCTTTAAAATAGCTTCACCTATAGCAGAGGATGTGTCAAACTGCTCATTTAAAGAAATGAACGTGACCCGGTTGCGCTTAAAATCGTCATACATAAGGGAGAAGTCTACAAGATTTCTGCTGATACGGTCTATTTTGTAGACGATCACATGGGAAATATCACCATGCCGGACAGATTGCATCATCCTTTCATAGGCTGGGCGTTTTGTATTCTTTGCTGATTTCCCGGCATCTTCAAAGATTTGCAGACGGTTTTCATCAATATGCAGGACATGTTTACAGTAGGAGCGCAGTTCCTTTTTCTGGTGGGGCAAGCTGTCCTTATCCACCTGGTAGCCAGTGGACACACGGACATATAACGCCACAATGGGAAGGGTGGTAGCAGTCATAAAGGATCCCCTTTCTAAAAAAGGGCGTAAAAAATAAGCCCTTTTCATTTTTGGGGGCTTATGGTATAATAACACTTGCTACGGTGGTATTGTACCATAAGCCTTTCGGTTTACGGGTTACAATCTATCTGAAAAGGTTCCCAGGTTGCCGCCTGGGGCCTTTTATTTTCGTGTTAATTCAATCATATTTCCTTTCCGCCAGATGCGGTAACCGTTTCGGTCTACGCCATTTTTGCGTCTTCCCTTTTTTCTTCCTCAATACCGATGGAGCGCAAAAACATGGACCTTTCACCATTGTTAAGGGTGCGGAACTTGCGGACAATTTCTTTTTCCAGGTCAGACAAGGGAAAACTTTCTTTTTGTGTAAGGTCGGGGGCATCTTCCCACCCCATGAGATAAGAGGGCGAACATTTAAGGATTTCAGATAAACGGGAAATAGTTTCATGCCCTATTGTTTTAATTGCGCCGCTTTCATATCTTTGCGCGGTAGCTTCCTTTACGCCTAAAAAATCAGCAATTTCCAACAAAGTCAAGCCCAAAGCAATGCGGCGATCCCGAATTCTATCATTTAAAACGCCCATTATATACACCACCTTTCTAAAGAGAATATAACATAAACTTACGCATAATGCAAACAAAAACTAGCAAAAAACAAAAAAACTTACGCAAAATGTATTGACAATGTGCAAAGTGGATGATATTATGACCTTACGTGTGAAGTAAGTTTTTGGAGAAAGGAGATGCAGAAATGGAGATTTACAAAACCGATACCATGGCAATTAAGAAAAGAATGATTGAAAAAGGAATAAAAACAATCACAGAACTTTCTGACATTACTGGAGTAAATAGGAATACACTTTCCAAAGTGCTTTCTGGGAAAAGTCAACCGTCCTCTGATGTAATGGAAAAATTAGTGTATAACCTTGATTTTACACCACAGGAAGCAGGACCCATTTTTTTTAAGCTCGACTTACGCCGCGCGTAAGTTTTTGAGGGGAGGACACCATGAGCGAAAAATTAAAAGAATTTATTGAATTTGTATTAAACAGTGCAGAGGAAAAAGAGTTGACCGTGGAGGATGTTCACTTTTTACCGCTTGCCCTGCAACTGGAATTAGAAAAAAACAGGTGGGTTACAAGCCCGTATAAAAGGAAAATGCCCTAGGAATAGCCCAGGGCACAACCCATTATTTGATTGAGTTTTCAAGGGTGCGGAGGGCTTTAAACAATTCATCTTTCAAAATGTCGATTGCCACATTTAACTCTATACTGTCAAAATTCTCATTTTTAATGCGGCGGTCAACATTGTAAGTAAAAGCATCCGCAACGCTTCCGGGTTCATAATCAATAACCTCGGACATAATAACACCCCCTTTCTGCTTGGAATTATACCACGGCATAAGGAGGAGAGAAAGGACTTAACGCAATGACACAAAAACATTTGATAATTGACGCCTTCGCCGGTGGCGGAGGAGCAAGCGTAGGAATAGAGATGGCGCTGGGAAGGACAGTGGATATAGCAATCAATCATGATCCTGAGGCTATCAGGATGCACATGGTCAACCATCCAGACACCCTGCACTTGACGGAAGATATCTTTAAGGTGGATCTGCAGAAGTATATAAAAGGTCGACACGTGGCCCTGATGTGGGCCAGCCCAGACTGCACCAGCCACAGCAAGGCAAAGGGCGGCAAACCGAGGGAAGCAGGCCTGCGTATTCTGCCCTGGGCAGTGTACAAGCACGCTAAGGCTATACTCCCGGATGTCATCATCATGGAGAATGTGGAAGAGATCCAGCAATGGGGACCGCTGGACAAACAGGGATATCCAATCAAGGAGAAAAAGGGCCAGGAATATGAGAAATTCATATCCCACATGAAGTCCCTCGGCTATGATTTTGACAGCAGGGAGCTGGTTGCAGCTGACTATGGCGCTCCCACCACCAGAAAGCGCTGGTATGCAATCTTCCGCAGGGATGGAAAGCCCATTGTCTGGCCGGAGCCTACGCACAATAAGAACGGTACCGGCGGATTGAAGAAATGGGTGGCTGTGAGTACGGTCCTGGATTTCTCAGATTTAGGTAAGTCCATTTTCGGCCGGAAGAAACCTCTGGCAGACAATACCATGAAGCGGATTGCGCGAGGATTGAACAAGTTTGTTTTCGGAAGCCAGGATCCTTTCATCATCAATTACAAATTCTGTAATCCGCCAAGGAGCTGCGAAGACCCATTGACCACAATTACTGCAGTCAATAATCATTATATGGCGGTACCAGTTGTCGCGCCGTATATGGTACAGACGAATCACGGTGGTAATAATTTCAGAGGACAGGGCATCACTGAGCCTATGCCGACGATCACACAAAAACATGGATTCGGGAAGGTCGTTCCTTACATAATGCAGATAGGCCAGACAGGCTTCGCTAAGGACAGAAACAGGGGGATGTATGAGCCGCTCAGTACCATAGTGACAAAGAATGAGCATTGCGTTGTTTCGCCACACATTGCACCCATGCTGATCCAGTACCACTCCGAGCAATCTGAGAAGGAAGTGAGGGGGCAGACCGTTGAGGAGCCAGTGAGGACCATAGACACCAGTAACCGATACGGAGCGGTGATGGCATTTCTCATGAAGTATTACCATACAACTACTGGGCAGAGCATGCTTGAGCCTATCCATACCATCACAACAAGCCCCGGACATTTCGGTCAAGTGTCTGTGCTTGCGGTTCCGATTGAGAATTTACTTGCAGACCTGGATTTGAGCATCAAGGATCAAAACGAGATAAACGACGTGATCCAGAAGTGTACCTGGGTGTCTGAATTCATCATTGAATATTACGGCAGAGGAACCGGGCAGTCGGTAGACATGCCATTGCACACAGTTGTGTCAAAAGACAAATTCGCACTGATTACGGTTCTGGGGAATGAATATGTGATACTGGACATATTCCTGCGGATGTTGACAGCGGAGGAGTTGAAGCTGGCCCAGGGATTCCCTAAGGACTACATCATTAACAGGGATGTCCATTTCAAGCCATACCCTGTCAGTGAGCAAGTGAAGCGAATCGGGAACAGTGTGGTGCCTGTGATGGCCCAGAAACTGGTGGAAGCAAATTGTCCGTATTTAAAGGTTGGGGACAGGATGCCGAATATGAGTCTTGATTATAGTGAGCCACAAGTGAGGTTTGCATAAAAGTATGGAGGAAAAATGAGTCGGAAGATACTTTTAAAAAGATTGTTTTGCCGACACAAGAAAATTCAATATTGGGCAGTAAAAGAAGAAATGCGAATAAGTCCATATATTACAGTACAAGTAAGATGTAAAAAGTGCGGAAAACTGATTATAATTGAGCATTTGACCAATGAAGAGTTCTATACTCGATTCGGCGTAAAGTTTAAGTATTGAGAATGAGAGGACATAGGTCTGCATGAAGGCAATAGTTAAATACCCAGGAAGTAAATGGTCACTTGCTGACTGGATCATAGGATTCTTTCCAGAACATCATAGCTATCTGGAACCATTTTTCGGCAGCGGCGCCGTGCTGTTTAATAAGCCGCGGTCAAATATTGAGACGGTAAATGACCTAGACGGAAATGTAGTCAACCTGTTTGAGTGCATCCGATCGGATCCAGAGAAACTAGCCCATTACATATATTGGACACCATACGCACGAGAAGTATACGATCAGACATACAAAGAAACGCCCAGAAACAAGTTTGAAGCTGCAGCAAATTTCCTTATCCGCTTAAATATGGGTTATGGATTCCGGACTAATGGAGAAAAAGTGGGCTGGAAGAATGACATACAAGGGAGAGAGCGTGCTTACGCTGCACAAGATTGGGTGAATTATCCTAAGAAAATTATGCAGGCTGCAGAGCGGCTCCGGGGGGTGCAGATCGAGAATAGGCCAGCGGTAGAAGTGATTAAGAGATTCAACTATCAAAATGTTCTGATCTATTGCGATCCGCCGTATATGCTGGGTACCAGGCACGGAAAACAATATCAGTGTGAGATGGACGATAAAGACCATCAGGAGCTGCTGGAAACGCTGCTACAGCATAAGGGCTTTGTCATTATTAGCGGCTACGATACAGAACTTTACAACACCATGCTGAAAGGGTGGAATAAATACGAAACAGTATCATATTCACAGGTTTGCTCCAAGAAAAAGGAGATTATCTGGATGAATTATGAGCCGCATCAAAAACAATATGATTTGTTTGATTTTATGGAGGTATGATATGGAGAGATTAACACATAAAGCAAGGTATCAGGCAGGATACAAGGCGAATTGGGATATATATGCTTGGGAGTGCATAGACAAGCTTGGACAATTGGAGGATTTAGAGGAGCAAGGCTTACTTGTGAAGTTGCCGTTCAAAATTGGAGATACCATTTATGCAGATAGTGGAGTTTTTCACATTCTTCCTTACACTGTTGATAGTATCACGATTGACACTTTTGGAATCAGTTTTACGGCATCATCATATAGCCAACCTATCGGAGATTGTCCGAGCGAATGTCTTGATGAAATTGAAGAAAATGTATCAGAAATCGGAAAGTCGGTATTTCTCACACGCGAACAAGCCTTAAAAGAAATGGAGGAAATAAAATGACCAGAGAAGAGATATTAGCAGTTGCCAAGCAGATCCTGTTCAATACGGATATGGTGCATGCCATTCTGGACGACAGGAAGACAGAAACAAGGCGTAAAGTAGAGTTTCACAATGATCGTGATGGTCTTATGTTATATAACAGAACAACATGCATAAAGACGCCACGGTATAAAGTGGGTGATTATCTGTATGTCAGGGAAACATGGACAAGGCTATTTTACTCCGATGAAAACGGCTATACCCATTATGATCAGCCAATGTATTATTACGCGGCGGACGGAGTTCCAGATATAACACTTGTTGATGCAGACGGCTTTGAGGAAGATGACCAGCGCATTCGATGGCGTCCTTCCATTCATATGCCGAAAGAAGCCGCCAGAATCTTCCTGCGAGTGACGGATATCCGGGTGGAGCGGCTACAGGATATTACAGAAGATGGAGCAACTAAAGAAGGTTGTATTAATAATATTGGGTTTGTCCATTCGCCTGATAATGAGTATGACGGTATACATACTGCAAGAGAGCAGTTTATAACCGTTTGGAATTCCACCATCCCCAAGAAAGGCCTGGCCAAGTACGGCTGGGATGCCAATCCCTGGGTATGGGTGATTGAGTTTGAGAGAGTGGAGGGCCAATGAGCAAAACAATTTGTTTGATTTTATGGAGAAACAGCCATGTTAGAAGGAAGTATTGAAAATTTAAAATGTCCATATTGTGGCTTCACAATGGGCATTTTCATACCATTCATCACAACAGATGAAGAATTAAAAATGCTTAAAGAGTGTCCCTGTGGCAAGCAAATGGAGAGTGAACAGGAAATAAAGGCGCGTATGGAAAGGCAGAAAATTAAAGAAAAGTCTTTCTATACAATGATCCGTAAGGTGGCAAATGGAGAGAAGTGCACATTTGCACTTAAAAAAGAAGGTGTGGAGTTTGAGAGATGCGGTATAACGCTTTACGCATATCAAAAAGAAAACTACTGCCACATTATTGACCCGGAAACGGGCTTATCTATACAAGTTGTTTGCTGTTCTCTAGATACCGTAACAAGGCACATAAGCAGAAATGCCATAAAAGATTTACTAAGTCTAAAATATCACACAAATATGAGATACACAGAATGTAAAAAGGTGTTTGAGGAAGCGGAGCGCATAGAAACACTAGACAACTTAGAATGAAAGGAGTCTGAAACAGTGAAAGCATTTATTATCTTTATCATCATACTGGGCTTTATCTTTTACGCCGGAATATTCTTTACACTGTTCATTTTCGGAGCAGGAAGCCAGAACACAAAGATGCCAATCCGTATTATCGCCATGGACGTAGCAGTAGCCGCACTGATCTTCATGATAATAGCCATTAAATATTTACTGGATTTCGGGTGTCCGTTATGACATTAGCAGAATTATTGAAAGTCCTTACGGGAACAGATGAATTACTGATCATGAGGGATGCAATAAAAGAAGTGGATCAGAAAATTTTATACAAAGGCTATGTAGGAATGGAGATTTTCAACCAGATACCGCCTGAAATCCTCGGAGACACAGTCAAGCGGTTTTCTTTCCACCCGGAAATAAGGCACAGGGAATGGGAAAAGCGGAACTTAATGCCACCTATGGACCCATACAAAACGCCTAATTTCAAATATAGTGATCTGCAAATGACTATTTACTACAAAATCATATTAGAAGGAGGATAAGAGCATGGGAAAAGTAACACTGACCCCAACAAGCGGGGTAATTGAGCCGGATTTTTTGGAATATCTGGCACGGACCTTTGACCGTTGGGGCAAGCTGCCAACCGAAAAGGTAACACTGGGCACCAGGGAAATTGCAAAATTTGAGGATGTTCTCATGGGTGCGAAACTTAACGCCCGTTTCGGGTTTGAAGCTGCGACACACCGGGGAATATCGGACAAGGACGGCATGGAGCATTATACCCTGCTGATCTACAAGAACCGGGAAGCCCAGGAAGCCGGGGAGCCGCTTTATTCTTTTGACACAACAATTTATAGATAGGAGGACAACAAAATGGGAATAGTTGATGCTTTTTCAAAAGAGGACAGAGTGGAGGTTAAATTTTCAGATTTTTATAACCTCATAAAGGAAAGCATAAAGGCGGAATTGCTTACAAATGGGATAAATTGCGAAACGCCGCACGCCTACATGAGGGAAATGATGACCGGGAAGCGTGAGGAGGATGCGCATTCCAACAGTGTTCGCACCATACATATCGTAGCAGAGACAGAGCAGGACCAGGATCCATTTGAGGATGCAGACAAGGCCGGAGCGGAAGACCAGGCAGAAAGCGAGGGTTAAGGCATGGCGATGGAGCAGTTATTAGAAAATGTTATGAAAGAAGTACAGCAGGAACTTGACCGGGCAAATGGGAAATTTCCTCTTTTCAACAGCTCTCACGAAGGCTATGCCGTGATTTTGGAGAAAGCAGAGGAGACAAAGGACGCTTTGGACATTGCAAAACTGAGCCTAAATGCATTGTGGAACAATGTAGAAGGAAGTAAACTGCTGCAAGATACAGGGAAAATAATACACCCGGAAGCAATGGCGTACTTTGCTTTTGTGGCATGTGAAGCCATCCAGACCGCCGCTATGTGTTTAAAATATTGGCTATACGCAGACCAGGAGAAGCCAGAAGAAGGGAAATGCCTATTAGAAAAAAATCTATTTGAAGAAACAGGAGGGTCTGCTGATGAATAGAGAAAAGAAACTCATGGAAGCTCTTAAAGCACTGGGCATTCATTCAGAAAACGATTTAAGGGTTGCGATCAAAAAGACCGTCGTAAATGTCAGCATCATGGCAGCAGGATTAAGGGAGCCGGAAAGGTTGGTGGGCTGATGAGCGTTTACGCAGTAGATTTTGATGGAACACTTGCGGAAACAAGGTTCCCGGAAATCATAGGACCACGCACAAAGACCATTGCCGCCATTAAGCTGCTAAAGTCACAGGGACACAAGATCATATTGTGGACGAGCAGGGATGGGGAGGACTTGGAAAATGCCGTGGAGTGGTGCAAAGAGCAGGGGCTTGTATTTGATTCTGTAAATGCGCCATTGCCGGAGCAGATTGCCAGGTGGGGCAATGACACAAGAAAGATTTATGCAGATGTTTATATTGATGATCACGCAATTACGCCGGATGCGTTGGAAAAGGCGCTGGACGAAGCAATAGAAATCATAAATGAGTATAGAAAGGAGAGTGCAAACACATGAACACGGCAATGAAGATCACAGATAAGAATCAGGAAAGCCACCAGGAAGTATTGGCCTTTAATTGCTTATTGACCGGGGAAATGAGAGCCAGGGCAGAGGTGAAAACAACGCTTTCCGTGATAGATCGGGAGATGGGAAAATCTAAGAGCGTGCCGGAAATGGATTTCCGGGCCGGGTATCTGGCCGGGAGAATAGAGGAAAAGGAAAACGCCGGACTAATTACGGCGGAGGATGCGGAACAGCTTAAAAATGTGCTTTATGCAAAGTATGAGATTTTACGTCGTCTGAGGATATAAAGAAATGCCGGGTTGCAAAGGTGGGGACCTAAAACAACCCGGCAGAACTTAACGCAAAATAAGCATATCACAAGATATAGTATTTTGCAATCATTTTTCAATTTAGAATCAGATTTGAATCAAGCTAGAATCATTATTCCGTCCTTGTAATGGGTATTAACATGTGAAGCACATAGCAATATATCCGTTTTTCCTACCAGTATATGAGGGTATAGGAGGGGCGTGTCAGATAGATAAAGGTGGGGAAATATGAAACAGAATAAAAAGCATTATGACAACTACGACTACACGGAAGCCTACCAGGTGGACCTTGAAAAGACGGTGAAGAAAAACGCCTTTGCTCGGTTTAAGTCGGAAGCGGTACCAGCAGGATGGCCAGGGTATGACTATGAGGAGGAGTATAAAAAACAGTGTGAGAAGTTGGAGGAGTGGGAACTGGAAAGGCTGATCCGGGAGAATAAGGTAAAATGCCTATACCGTACCACAACAATCAAGAGCCAAAATATTAAAAGCGGAACCACATTACTGGAAGCCCAGGTATATCCATCCTTTCCTACTCCGGCTGAAATGCCGCAGACAAGGAAGAAGAGGGAAACCAAGCCTAGTCAGAAAAATTTAAATGACAAAAATACCAGACGTTATCTTATCCGACTTGCATGTATCAATTTTGGGAAAGGGGATATATGGGCAACATTCGGGTGGGATGATGGCCACAAGCCGGACAGCATGGAGAGGGCAAGAAAGGACGTGAAAAATTTTATAGCCAGGATAAACCGCCGCCGCAAGAAAGCAGGAAAAGAAAACATCAAGTATATATACATAATTGCGGCAGACGATCACACCAGGCCCCATTTTCATATCCTCATGACCGGGGACGGAGTGGATCGCGACGAATTAGAGGGGTTATGGGAAAAATGTGAGCGGTGCAATACCAAGCGGATAAAGCCAGATGACAATTTCCTTCTAACAGGACTTGCCACCTACATTTCCCAAAATCCCCACGGGACTAAGAGATGGTGCCCGTCAAAGAATCTAAAAAAGCCGGATGCACCCAGTAGGAGTTATTCGAAGTTCAAGAAAACCAAGGTAGAGAGAATGGCAAAGAGTTATGAGGACCTAAAGGCAGAAATGGAGAAGGCTTATCCGGGATTTAAGTTCCTGGACGCAGAAGTGAAGCACAACGGTGTGACCGCCGCCTTTTACATATATGCCCGGATGGTCAGAAACAGAGAAAAGGAGGGCAAAGGACATTGAAAACAATATCAATCATCAACCTAAAGGGAGGAGTAGGAAAGACCACCACTGCAGTTTCCCTTGCTGAGTATCTTATGCTAGGGGACCAGAAAACAAAACGTCATGGCAGCAGGGTTCTGCTGTTTGACAATGACAAGCAGGGTAATACGTCCCGACTTCATGGCCAATATTCCCCGGATGCGGAAGCAGAAGCATGCCGAATTTTAAAGACGGGTACAATCAAGGGGAACATAAAACAAACAGGATATTTTAACATGGATCTGATACCGTGCAACTATTTCATGGAGCTGGCAGAACTGGAAATAAAGGCAGATGCCGTACATTCACAGCATGAACGCTATAAAAGTGCCCTGGCAGAGGTGGCGACACAGTATGATTACTGCATTATCGACAATCCGCCGGATTTGGGAATAAACGTCATTAATGCTATGGTGGCCACGGATGAAATTATCATCCCGGTTTGGTTGGATGCGTATAGCCTGGATGGGTTGGAGGAATTGACGGAGCAGATTGCTAACATTCAAACATTAAATCCTAAAGCCAGCCTGGCCGGATGCCTTATTACAGACTACGAAAAGACCGAAACTGCGGAAGCTGCAGAAACGTGGATACGTCATAAATCCGGGTGCCCGGTATTTGAAACAAAAATTCGACATTCACGAAAAGCGAAAGATGCCACGTTCCACAAGATGCCACCAGGGCGTTATAACAGTCGCTCCGGCATTGCCCAGGACTATAAAGCCTTTGTCCGGGAGTATGCGAGCATGTTTGGGCACCGGGATGAAGCCGCACGAAGGGGGGCGTATCTGCATGGGTAAGTTTAATATTTTAGACATCATGAATGAAAAGACCAGGGAGCAGATAAACCAGGGAACGGCAGCAGGCTTCCGGGAAATCACCCTGGAATACAATGACATTGTGAAAACGGAACACAATAGTTACACAATGGACGATCTGCAGGAATTAGCAACGGGAATTTTAATGGGCGGACTGCAGGAGCCACTTGTTGTGGGACTAGTCGACGGAAAATATTTGCTTTCTTCCGGGCACCGTCGTCTTGCGGCAATAGAAATCTTAGTGAAAGAGGGGCACGAAGAATTTAAAATGGTGCCGTGCCGCTATAAGGTTCAGTCAATGATCGAGTTTAGAATGGCCATCCTGATTGGAAATACATTTAACCGCAAAATGACGGACTTTGACCTCATGAACCAGGCCAGGCAGTGGAAAGAGGTATTGACACAGGCTAAAAAGGAAAAGGTCATTGCCTTAGAGCGTGGGGATCGCATAAGGGACTATGTGGCGGAAATCTTAAAAGAGCCGCCGGAGAAGATCAAACAGCTGCAGGCAATTGATAATAACGCCGTGGATTCTGTGAAAGAGGAATTTGCAAAGGGAAATCTGAAAACTACTGTTGCCTATGCGGCTAGTAGATTGCCAGAAGATAAGCAGGAGGATATTGCGGCCAGGGCGGCAGCAGGGCAGGACGTAAAGTGTGACGAGATAAGGCAGCAGACGGAGAAAAAGAAAAAGGACAAGGCAGAGGAGTTGAAAGCGGCGGACGCTTCCGACACGGACACCACAGAGGAGGAAAAGGAGAACGCCAGGAAACTGCACGCCATTAAAATGCTGGAGAAATATTATACATACCTCAATGACGAGGAGGTGGGCATCCTGGAAAGGATGTTGGAAGATTGCAAACGACGTAAGCGAGAATATGCCATAGAGGAGGGTTAAAAGTGCGCCATGAGGATGCAGAACATGAAGAAAAGCGAAACCACAGAGCAGATTGAACTTTTTCAGTGGGCGGAGAGGGTAAAAGACATAGTTCCAGCCCTTGCGTTGATGTACCACGTCCCAAACGAGGGAAAGCGGACAAATGGAGAAATATTAAAGGCTGCAGGACTTAAAAGCGGTGTGCCAGATGTGTGTTTGCCTGTTCCGTCAGGTGGATTTCATGCCTTGTATATCGAGTTAAAGTATGGACGGAATAAAACCACCAAAGAGCAGGATGCCTATATGGAACTATTGCGGCAGCAGGGAAATGAAACGGCAGTTTGTTATTCTGCCAAAGATGCCAAAAGAAAGATCCTGAACTATTTGGAACAGGACCGCCACGGAAAGCTGCATTTGAGTGAGTGCATAGAAGCTCCATGGATTGCCGGGAAATGTGACGGAGTGCAAATGCCAGGAGGAATGTTTACCTGGCCGGAATGTCAGAAATGCGAGCACCACATGCCAACAAAGGCGGAAAGAGTCATAAAGGAGAATATGAAAACAGTCAATGAAAATTTCAAAAGACCGATCATAAAGACAATAATCGGTCTTTCCAATGGAAACTCATTTAAGGGGACTACAATGGAGAACGCTCTGGAAATAATCAATAAAAATTTGGCATTTTTGGTGAAATGTCAAGAGTTGGATGTAAAGCAATCTGCGGCGGTTTTATCCGTTGCCATGGATGCCTATTATGCAGGAAAAGGAGGAAAGGAAAATGAGTAGACCGAAAAAAACGGACGGCGGCCATAATATTGACCCCAAAGACCTGGAGGAAATGGAAAGAGAGGACCAGGAACCCAGGGAAATGCCGAAGGGTTTGGAAACGCAAACGGGCACATGTAGATTTTGCGGCCAGAGCGGCGTTATTCATACAATGTTTGGGTGGAGCCAGGAGCAAATTGACGAGCAAGTGACTTTAAATTGTCAGTGTGAAGCGGCACAAAGCTACAAGAAAGCCAAGGAACGAAGGGAAAAGGCAAAGAAGCGTATTTATGAGTTATTCGGTGCCGGAGCGGAAAAGCCGGTGAGTGAGGAGGCTGTGGCCATTATGGACGCTGCTGTGGATGCCATAGAAAACAAGGGCATGAAAAGTATAACAGTTGACCTGGGCCATGGCGTAAGGGGAAAGGTTGCAAAAATGGCAAAGGAAAGCATAAAAGTGGAGCATTCCGAGAGAAAGACACAGACCTATGAGGAGTAAGTAAGCAGGGAGGGATTTGCTTTGAAACTGGAAGCAGATATTAAGACAGTGGCAAAAAGCATCATCCAGGGAAATGAGAAGCGCAAAAAAAGAATAAAGGACGGCACCGCTTCCGCCTTTGATATTAAAGCGGTGGAAATCGTTGCAAACGCCCTGGGTGCAACTTGTGAGAATATCGCTTCAAGTAGGGCACGGAAACAGATGCAGGAAAAGATTTATAAAAGCATTCTGTATAATCAACCCTATGAGTACATAGCGGATGTGTGTTGTGGCCGCCGTCAATTCTACAATTACCGCATAGAGTTTATGGAACGTGTGGCCGCTGCCATGGATATGTTGCCGGAAAGGAAAGAAAAATGAGTGAAGAAATGAAACCATGCCCTGGATGTGGCGGAGAAATAAAACTAATGGGTGGACTTTTAAGAGTGCCGGAAGCATATGCAAAATGTATTGATTGCAATAAAGAATATGATTTACCTAATGTCAAGATAAAAACATGGCCGTCTAATCCTATACGCATTTCAAAAACTACAATCCGCCAGGCGGTGAAAAGTTGGAACAAACTGGCCGAAAGTGAAACGCTGCGGCAGCAGTCGAGTGGGTCAGAATGTGAACACAAAATATAATATTATGGGCTTGTGGAGGGAAACCGCCACAAGCCTTTAAACATTGCGGAGGGGCAGATCATGAAAGAGTATGCAAAGGATTTCTACAAGTCGGATGCCTGGAAGCGTGCAAGAAAGATAGTGATTGCCAGGAGCAACGGACTTTGTGAGCGTTGCCTGGCAGCAGGATTGCACAAGCCTGGGTATATCGTCCACCACAAAACATATATCACACCGGGAAATATCAATGACCCAAACATTACACTGAACACCGACAACCTGGAGTATGTTTGTGAGGATTGCCACAATAAAGAGCATAAGAGCAAAGGACCTGGGCGTTATCGTTTTGACAGCAACGGGAATTTGTTGCCGCCAATCGACACGGCACTCCCCCCGGTGGGGTGCAAAGACCCCACGGCTAAAGAACCGAGGGAGATACCTACAAAAAACGCTGAGGGTCGCGCACACATAGAGGGGGGTAAGAATTATGGCAGAAAATAAAAAAGATTCTGAAAAGAAACAGACCAAAAGGCCAAAAATGTTGACAGATGCAAGAATCAAGAAAGAGGTGGAGAGACTTCAACCAATGTTTTCCGGGATTGACAATATAGACAAGAAAAGTCTTGTAAATTCACTGATCGAGGAAGCAGCCTTTTTAAAAATTGCCTGCCTGCAAGCAAAGGCGGAGCTAAAAAAAGAAGGCTTGACGGCGGAAACGGTAAACGCTTCCCAAAAATTTATCAAAGCCCACCCGTCCGCTCAAATTTACGAAAAATACGCCAGGCAATATACCCAAATTATCCACACTTTGATTGAATATTTACCGCCAAAAGAAAAGAAAAATATTAGTAGGTTGACAGCACTTAGGAACGAATAGACTGTATGGGAAACTATATATTTGTATATTGGGAAGCCATTCAAAGTAGACAGGTAACAGTCGGAAAGTGGATACGAATCATCTATCAAATCTTGGTAGAAGGAATTCAAAACGGGTCCTGGTTATTCAATGCACAAAAGGCCAATAAGGCAATAAATTTCATAGAGGAATTTTGCCATCATTCAAAGGGGCGAAATGACTTGTTGAAATTGGAATTATGGCAAAAAGCGATAGTTTCCGCAATATTCGGAATTTTAGATCCAGTAACAAAATATAGGCAATTCAGGGAAGTGTTTATTGTGATTGCCCGTAAAAATGGGAAATCCCTTTTTGCGGCGGCATTGTCTGCATATATGGCCTATATAGATGGCGAGTACGGAGCAGAAATATATTTTCTTGCCCCGAAACTGGACCAAGCCAACATCGTGTATGATGCTTTTTATCAGATTACGCAAAGTGATGATGAACTAGACCTGATAACCAAAAAACGGCAATCTGATATTTACATAAAGGAGTTTAACACAACCATTAAAAAAATAGCTTTCAACTCCAAAAAATCGGACGGATTTAATCCGCAAATGGTAGTTGGGGACGAAATGGAAGCATGGCCGGGGCAGCAGGGACTGGATCAATATGAGGTTATGGCATCAGCGGTGGGGGCAAGAACACAACCGCTGATTTTGTCTATTTCTACCGCTGGCAAGATGAATGGCGGAGCCTATGATGAGCTTATGACACGGTCAACCTCTTTTCTGAAAGGGAATTCAAGGGAAAAGAGGATATTGCCATTTCTGTATATCATTGATGATGTGGAGAAATGGGACGATCTGGAAGAGCTGAAGAAATCCAACCCTAATTTGGGAGTGTCCGTTACGGTAGCGTTCTATGAAGAGCAAATTGCAATTGCCAAAAGTTCACTGCCTAAAAAGGCTGAATTTTTGATGAAGTATTGCAATATCAAGCAGAATAATTCCATTGCATGGCTTGATTACATAGACGTTCATAAATCGTTTAGCAATATTAACCTTGCATTGGAAAACTTCCGAGGATGCTATTGCGTTGGCGGAATAGACCTTTCCAGAACCACAGATCTAACCGCCGCAAGTATTGTAATTTATAAGAATGACAAGAATTATATCATAACAAAATTTTTCATGCCGAAAAAAAGGTTTATGGAAGCGGTGGACGAGGACAATGTTCCGTATGCAATTTATAAAGATAAAGGCTTTCTCGCAATATCAGGAGAAAACCAGGTGGATTATAAAGATGTGTATCAATGGTTTATTGATCTTGTGAAGAAATACAAAATCCGGCCGCTGAAAGTTGGTTATGATAGATACATGGCCCGTAATTTGGTTGATGAAATGGCAATGGCCGGATTTCATATGGATGACGTGTACCAAGGTACCAACCTAACCCCTATTTTGCGTGTATTTGAGGGAGATTTGAAAGATGGAAAATACGATATTGGAGATAACGCCCTACTAGAATCGCATCTTCTTAATGTGGCGGTTGATATAGACATAAACGATTCCAGAATGAAGCCCGTAAAACTTGAAAGGCGGTTAAGGATTGACGGAGCAATGTCTGTATTTGATGCATTAACGGTAAAGGATAAATACCATGCGGAGATTGGGAAAAAATTACTAAACCAGGCCGCATAAAAAACGGATTTTGGCAGCAGGATAAAGAGGGTCAGAATTTAAACACGGATTTTTCTATACTAGGCACAAGGGTGGATCCTTGTGCCTATTTTGACGGAAAGGGGGTAAAAATCACGGGAATTATTGCAAACATTTTCAATGCATATAAGGCAAAGTATAGACCGCTATTATTGAGCCGTGGGGAGTATATGCCAACGGGCACCCTACGGGATAACGATATTGTGGGAGCCATTGCGGACGCAATAGGCAAAAACGTGGGAAAGCTAAAGCCACAGGTGACAAGAAAAGAAGAGAAAGGGTTAAAAATCAAAGACGATTCACTGGCCCGGCTTTTATCCCTGCGGCCATGCCCGGAACTGTCAACATATGATTTTCTTTATCGCGTGGGAGTGGATTTGGTTTATACCTCAAATTTCTTTGCAGTTATTTTCTACAATGACGATTTTACAAGGGTTACAAGCATACAACCAATAACAACATCAAACTATCGGATTTTTGAGGATGATAACCACAACATACTTTTCCGCTTTCGGTGGGAGTATGACGGGAACACATACACGGTGCCCTATCAGAATGTCATTCATATAAAGTCGCGGTACAACAAAAAGCGTTTTATGGGAACATCCCCGGATATTGAGTTAAAGCGGAGCCTGGATCTCATAGAAACGTCCGGGGAAGCCATAAAGAACATTGTCAACCGTTCAAATTCTCTCTTAGGTTATCTGAAATATAACAACCTAGCGGATCAGGATGAATTGAAAGAAATAACAAAAGAGTTTAGGGATGCTTTCATAAACACGGATAACGCCGGGGGAGTTGCCGCCATTGATAATTCACTAGATTTCAGGGAGTTTTCTCAAAGAACGCCTAGCATTCCGATTAACCAAATCACCTTTTTGCGTGATAACGTATACCGCTATTATGGCGTAAATGAAAAAATACTGACTTCCACACTATCGGACCAGGAATGGGTTTCGTTTTATGAAAATATCATTGAGCCAATAGCAATACAGCTATCCTATGAGTTCACCTTTAAACTGCTGACACCGAGGGAGATTGGTTACGGCAACCGTATTGATTTTGTAGCCAATCTTTTGCAATACGCAACCCTGCAGACCAGGGACACGGTGGGCGGAAATATGTTTGACAGGGGAGCATTGACAGTAAATGAATACCGGGAACTCATGTATTACGGACCCGTGGAGGGTGGGGAAGTGCGCATGGTATCTCTAAACTATGTCAAGGCCGGAGATCAAAGCCTTTACCAAGTTGGCCTTGACGGGGACGGGGACACCGGGGACGATACCCAGGCAAGACAACGCAGGGCACTGCAAGCGGCGGTAATGGCTTACTTGCAGACTATGAAAGGAGGTCAAAAGGATGCCAAAGCATAAAAAATTCATAGCTTACAAGGATGCGGCACACGCCACCGTTGGAAAATTCTATGAGTTTAAGAACTTCACAGACAGCACAGCGGACTTGTATTTCTATGGGGACATTGTATCGGACTGGTGGGGAGCCTGGCAGCAGGAAGACCAATACCCGGATGCAATAAGGAATTTCCTGGCCGAAGCCGAGGGCAGGGATTTAAACATTTATATCAATTCCGGCGGCGGTTCCGTCTTTGCCGGGATAGCAATTTACAATATGCTGAAACGCTACCCCGGGAAAAAGAATTGTTATGTGGATGCCCTGGCCGGGTCCATTGCTTCCATTTTGCCGTTTGTGGCGGATGACAAGCCCACAATCCCGGCAAACGCTTTTCTTATGATACATAAGCCATGGGCAGGATGCGAGGGAAACGCCAATGAAATGCGGAAAATGGCGGACGATCTGGACCGCATAGAAGTGGGCATATGGAAAATATACGAGGACCACCTGGCCGAGGGAATAACAATAGACCAGATCAAGGAACTCATGGACAAAGAAACCTGGCTTGACGGGGAAAGTGCCGCCCAGTATTTCAATGTGAGCGTGGGAGAGGAAAACGCCATTGCGGCAGCAGTGCAGGAATACACACAGACATACTGCAAGAACATCCCGGAGAGCATACGGCAGACGGGGGAAGAAAACCCCACGGACCATGCAAAGGAACTGGAAATGAAACGGAATTTAGTTTCGCTTGCAACCGCCCATATGGGCATATAACAACACCATTTAAGGAGGATAACAGAAAATGAAAAGAGCAGAGTTAATGAAAATGAGCAAGAAAGAGTTAAAGGCACGTATTTCCACACTGGCCAAGGATGCCCAGGACAAGAGCGGCGAGGAGTTGACGGCTATCGTCAATGAATCAAATCTGATTGGTGAAATTCTGGACGAGATCAAGGCCCGTGAGGATTTGCAGAAAGCAGCCCAGGCGGTAGCAGTGGGCCCGGATGTAGACCCCCAGGAGGACGGCGGAGAGGGAAAGGGAAACGGCGAGGGCAGCAACGCACAGGCAGCAACAAAGGCCCGTGCAGAGAACGGAAAGGCAATCAAAAACGGACGTGTCGGCAGGTACATGGCCCACACCCTGGCCCGTGGCGTAAGGAATACCGTTTCCGTCACAAAAGAGGGGTCCGGCATTGTACTCCCCAGGCACGCAAGTGCAGACATTTCCCCTACTTTCAATGACGTTTCCAGTCTGATTGATCGTGTAAAGACGGTGCCGCTGCGTGGCGGCGAAAGCTATCAGCGGCCCTATGTAGTATCTTACGGGGACGGTGCCGGAAGCACAAAGGAGGGGGCAGATTACAACGTATCTGAACCCACTTTCAACTATGCGGAGATCGTGAGGGAGAAGATCACAGCATATGCCGAGGAGCCGGAGGAAATGGAAAAGTTGCCGGATGCGGACTATGACAGCATTGTAGAGGGAAGCGTGACAAAGGCTATACGCCGCTATGCTTCCAGACAAATTCTGATCGGGCCGGGAGGAACGGGCAAATTCCGGGGAATTTTCCACAATCCCACAGAGAAGAAAGAGCAGGTTATTGACCCCAGCACGGATATAACCACCATTACTAAAATTAATGACGACACCCTGGACGAGATTATTTATAGTTTCGGTGGGGACGAGGAAGTGGAGGACGTTGCCACTCTTATCCTCAACAAAAAGGACTTGAAAAAGTTCGCAAAGCTGCGTGACAAGCAGGGCCGCAAGGTTTACACCATTAAGAACAACGGCAACACGGGAACCATTGACGAGGTGCCTTATATCATCAATTCTGCATGTGCAGAGATCGGCGAAACGGCGGGAGCCTACTGCATGGCATACGGTCCTTTGAGCAATTATGAAGTGGCAATTTTCAGTGACATTGATGCACAGAAATCCACGGAATACAAGTTCAAGCAGGGACAGATGGCCTACCGTGCAAGCGTATTCATGGGCGGCAATGTTGTGGCTAAAAACGGATTTATCCGTGTTAAGAATCCGGAAGCTACGGCAGAGTAAGCGGCAGGAAAGGCGGCAGGATATGACAAAACAGGAGTTGATTGACAAGGCCAAGTTAAGATTGCGCAAGTCATCAAATGATGATCTGGATCAGGACGTGGGGCAGCTTGTAGAGGTTGCCCTGACGGACCTAAAGCGCATAGGCGTAAATGAGAGTTATCTGCATCCTGATGAGCTCAAAGACCCCTTGATCATTGAAGCAGTACTGGTGTATGTAAATGCAAATTTCGGGAACCCGGAAAACCATGACAAGCTTATGGCATCCTATGACATGATCTTAACCAAGATCAAAGGTGGTGGTTATCATAGAAGCGCAAATTAAACTGCTTATCAAAAAGAATCAAACGGAATACCTGGAAACAAAGATTTTTGCAACAATTTCACCGGTGGGTCGGGATGAATTTGCGGCAGCAGGACAAGGAGGACTTAAAGCCAGTTTCCAGGCGGAAGTTTGGGAATTTGAGTATGACAGGCAAACGGAAATCGAGCTTAACGGAAAACGGTACGCAATCTATCGGACCTATGGACCAAAGCCAAACGGAAAAATAGAACTTTATGCGGGGGAAAGAGCAGGAAAAGCATGAAAACAACTATTGACGGATTGGATGAAACCATAATGGAGGAGTTGGAGGGTTGGGCTTCCAAGGATCTAAAACAGGCCATAAATGAGGGAATGGAGGAAGCCGCCGAAGCTGCGGAAAAAATGCTTAAGAAGGGCGGCCCATATGAAGAAAAGACTGGGAAATACACGAAAGACTGGACTCATGGGCAAAGAAGCAGCCGGGCTTCTTCTATCACTGGGCTGAATAGCTATTCCGTCTATAACAAAAAGCATTATCAGCTTACCCACTTACTGGAAAAGGGGCACGCAAGCCGGAACGGCGGAAGAGTAAAGGCATTTCCTCACATTGCTGCGGTCAATGACACCGTGGGAGAACTTGCAATATCCAAAATTAAAAGAAATGTGGAGGGGATAGGTTAATGGCTACGGTTGAAACCATTTTAAAAAGGTGCAAGGGCCTGGGGCTTCCTATGGCAAAGAACGCTTTCCAAGGGACGCTAGAGGATCCAGTGCCGAATATGCCTTACATAGTGTATCTATTACACAATGAGAAACACAGAGGGGCGGACCTAATCAACAATATTAAGGAATCTGACATTGACATGGAACTATACACGGCGGCGGATGATGCCGAGCGTGAGGAGTTGGCGGAGCGGATATGCAAAGAGGTCCTTTTCGACTTGGAGCATGACGAATTTGTGGCCCCGGTAGAAGGAGAAGATTGCTTTCAAACGGCGTTTGAGATCCATGGAATTGTCAGTAAAGCGAAAGGAGCGAGGAAAGCATGAACAAAGAAAGCATCGTTTTGGGAAGTGGTGATTTGTATTGCACAGACTTTGAGGGCACAGACACAGAACTCCCTAGTAATGAGGAGATCGAGAAAGAGGAAAACCGCCTGGGATATATCAAGGGCGGTGCAAGCATTGAATACAAGCCCTCTTTTTATGAAGCAAAGGACGATATGGGCAAGGTTGCCAAAGTGATCTTGACCGAGGAGGAAGCCACGTTAAAATCCGGCATCATGACCTGGTGCGGTACCACACTGGAAAAGTTGTGTTCAACCGCCAGGGTGGACGAAAGCAAGGGAAACAAGCGCATTGTAAAGATCGGCGGAGCAGGAAACGCCACGGGCAAAAAGTACGTTCTGCATTTTGTCCATAAGGATGACCAGGACGGTGATATTCGTGTTACTGTTGTGGGCAATAACCGGGCAGGATTTACCATTGCTTTTGCAAAGGACAGTGAAACCGTAATTGATGCGGAATTTAAGGCACAGCCCCA
This sequence comes from Acetatifactor sp., assembly GCA_022511385.1. Classification (GTDB taxonomy): domain Bacteria; phylum Bacillota; class Clostridia; order Lachnospirales; family Lachnospiraceae; genus Acetatifactor. Next base: position 46,201 of record JAFLRN010000003.1, on the reverse strand, counting down.
GGACAAAGAGGGCACCCTCATACGTTACGAAGAGGACATAGAACCCAAAACGCCACAGAAATCAGAGGGGCCGGATTTAAGTGTAGACTAAAGACCAGGGCGGCCAGGAGATAAACCGGGCCGCCTTTATCGTATGAAAGGAGATCAGCACAATGGCAGTAGTACCGTTTAACTGTAACAAAATAAAGAGGACGTTCTGGCCCTTTACCATGAAAGACAAAACGGATGGAGACAAGGTAGTGGAAAAGGGTAAAAATCTTGTGGTAAGGATGCCACAGAAAGGCGTATTTGAAGCAATCAAGGCCCTGGACAATATGGACGAGGAAAACCAAAGCATTGAGGACACAGATGCAATTTATGATCTTTTAGCAGCGGTCCTTAACAACAATATGAACGGAATCAAGATCACAGTGGAGGATGTAAAGGACTATGACATTGAGGAATGCACGGCAATCCTTAACGCCTATATGGAGTTTGTGGACGAATTAAAGACGGACCCAAACTAAAAATGCCCTATTATCCAAGAGAGGATAAGGGGCAGGAAATACCATACACCCTAGCAACGCGCCCGGAAAAGTTGGTTATGGATTATTGCCATATCAACATTTACGAAGTCCAGGAAATGGAAATAGATGTTTATCTTTTCTTTCTTCGAGAAGCAATGATTTTTGAGAACTCACAGACGGACGAGGGCCGGGAATATCTGCAGAACTGTTGGAGGATAGAGCAGACAAAGCCGGACCGCCAGAAGTTGAAAGAAAAATACGGGAAATGAGGTTAAGAACTCATGGCAAGCAGAAACAATATTAAAGGCATAACAATTGAGATTGGCGGCGAAACCACAAAACTGGAAAAAGCCCTGAAAAAAGTAAATAAGAATGTGTTAGATACCCAAACAGAGCTCAAGGAAGTGGAAAAGCTGTTGAAGCTGGATCCTAAAAACACAGAACTACTTGCACAAAAGCAGGAACTTTTAAAAAAGGCAATCGGAGAAACCAAGGAAAAGTTAGACGTTTTAAAGACAGCGGAAGCACAGGTTCAGGAGCAATTTAAGAGGGGCGAGGTTTCAGAGGAGCAATACAGAGCATTACAACGTGAGATTGCAGCAACCGAGCAATCCCTGCAGAGGTTAGAACAGGAAGCCCAACAAAGCAACTTGACATTGCAAAAGGTCGGTGATGCGTTTGGAAAGGTAGGGGAAACCGCAACTGCAATAGGCAATAAACTCATGCCAGTTACGGCAGGATTGACAGCAATAGGCACGGCAAGTGTGGCAGCGGCATCCAGTTTTGAGGATGCAATGGCAAAGGTCAGCACAATTGCAGACACCACAGAGGTGCCAATAGAAGAACTGGAAGCAGCTATTTTAAATCTGTCAAATGAAACAGGAATTGCTGCCACCGACATAGCGGACAATGTATATAACGCAATTTCCGCCGGACAAAACACCGGGGATGCGGTGGAATTTGTTTCTAACGCTACAATGCTAGCAAAAGCCGGATTTGCGGAAAGTGCGGATGCATTAGATATTCTGACCACGATAATGAACGCTTACGGACTGGAAGCGGAGGAAGTGACAAATGTGTCTGATAAGCTGATTCAGACACAAAATCTAGGAAAAACAACCGTTGCAGAATTATCAAGCGCAATGGGTAAAGTAATACCAACGGCAAAAGCGCAAGGGGTTAAACTTGATAGCCTGTGCGGTGTCTATGCCGTTATGACTTCAAACGGTATTGCAACAGCTGAAACAACCACATACTTAAACAGTATGCTTAACGAGCTAGGAAAGCAAGGAAGTACTGCAGCAAAAGCATTTGCAGAGGGAACAAAGCACATTAAAAAAGGCGGTCTTACTATGGCGGAAGCCATGGAACAAGGCTGGAGTTTAACGGATGTTCTTAGTGTACTAGATGAGCAAGCCGTTATAAGCGGAACAAGTATCTCAAATATGTTCAGCAGTGCGGAAGCAGGAAAAGCGGCAAATGTATTGTGGGACAACGCCGAAAAGCTGAACAGTGCTATTGAGGAAATGGGAAACAGTGCCGGAGCGACAGAAACGGCATTTGAAAAACTTGACACCACAAGTAATAAAGCAAAAAAAGCACTTACCCAGATAAAAAACACAGGGATAGAATTAGGGCAAACTATTCTAACATCATTACAGCCGACTATTGAAAAAGTCACCACAAAAATACAAAAATTTGCAAAGTGGTTTTCTAATCTTTCAGATAAACAAAAACAGACCATAGTCATCATTGCGGCCGTAGTGGCAGCAATTGGTCCTGCACTTATTATTTTCGGAAAGCTATCAACAGGAATTTCAAATGTGATCGGGGTGGTTACAAAGTTAAAGGGAGCATTGGGGGCGGGGGGTGGCCTGGCTAAAGCCTTAACAATGCTTACTGGGCCAGTTGGAATTGTCATTGCCATTATAGCGGCCTTGGCAGCAGGCTTTGTAATGCTCTACAAAAACAACGATGAGTTCCGGGAAAAAGTGAATAATACCATGACCAAGGTAAAAAAGGCTTTTTCTGATATGTGGACCCGGATACAGCCGATTTTGCAACAGGCAAAAGAATCCTTCTTAAATCTGCTTAATGCACTGAAACCAGTGTTTGAATATTGGATTACATATATTAGTGCACTTGCAAACGGAATTATGTCAGCGGCCGAGCCCGTCATAGCTGCCGTAAAAAATATAATTGACTTTGTGACAAATATCATTCAGGCATTTATCGCGCTATTCAGCGGTGATTTTTCAGGATTTTTAGCCCACATCAAGGCTGCTGTACAAAATGTGATAGATTATATCAAAAATATCACCACAGCATGGGTGAATTTTATAGTCGGATTTTTCGAGGGATTCGGAGTCGACATAAAGCAAACTTTTTCAAATATATGGAACGGAATCGTTTCAATTTTTCAGGGCGTGGGCCAGTGGTTCAAAGACAGATTTATGGAAGCCTATACCAACGTGACCAACGCATTTGCGGCAATCGGTTCCTGGTTCAGTCAGAGGTGGCAGGATATAAAAAACGCCTTGGCGGCAATTCCTCAGTGGTTCGGGACACAATTTCAAAATGCGTGGATAAAAATTAAAAATGCTTTCTCGAATGTGACGAGTTTCTTTTCGGATTTGTGGACAAAAATCAAAAATAGTTTTACGGATATCGGTGTGAAAATCGGTTCTGCCGTGGGAGACGCCTTTAAATCTGCTATAAATTCTTGCTTATCTACCATTGAGGGGGTTGTAAACAAATTTATAGGCATGATAAACGGCGTAATAGGCATAATCAACGGAATCCCGGGCGTTTCTCTGGGGAAAATCAGCGAGTTATCCCTGCCAAGATTGGCAAAGGGTGGAATCTTAAAGTCCGGCCAAGCTATGGTTGCTGAAGCTGGCCCAGAGCTACTTTCTATGGTAAATGGCAAGGCGGTAGTTACGCCGCTGACAAACGGAGCAAAGAACCGGGTGGCGGACGAACTAGGCGGCAATGATGGCGGCTTCCACCAGGAGATTAATATCACCAGCACACAACCGTTGTCAGCCTACGAAGTAGGCAGACAGGTCCGCACACAGACCCGGAATATTGTCAGGAAGTTAAAACCGGGGAGGGTGTAAGATGTCAGACATCAAAGTGATATGCACAAGTGACAAAAATGTTGCTGTTTCGTTCACCTGGAATGGGTTTACGCCATTTCACTTGGTAGACATTGAGGGTATATACGGAATCGAAAGCAACGTAGTGACGAGTGAGAACACTACCATTGACGGATCTACCTATCAGGGAGCAACGGCAAAAGAAAGATATGTTAACCTGATTGTGGAAATGGATAGCAATTATTCAGAAAACAGGAACCTTTTGTATAAATGCTTTCCGATAAAGAGCTCTGGTACCATGGAATATATAGAGGACGGAGAAATTAAGGTTATTAAATATGAAGTGGAAAGTATCATACCAGGGAAGACTACTGGGGTGGTACGTGATTATACTTTAAGCCTAATATGTCCAGATCCATATTTTAAAGATCCTATAGATACGGAAATCATTATGGCATCCTGGGTCAGTGACTTTTTCTTTCCGGCAGAGTTCCCGGCGGAAGGAATAGAGTTTGGACATAGAAAAACAGAATATGTAAAGGTAATCGAAAATACCAACGGAGCGGACAACACAGGGATAACAGTTGTTTTCAAAGCGGGGGGTACTGTAAAGAATCCGGCCATATACCATACAGAATCCGGCGAATTTTTCAAGGTAGGATTTGAAGGAAACGATTTATTTCTAGAATCCGGCCAATACGTCATTATATGTACGCACACAGGTAAAAAGGACGTTTATTTGATTGATAAAGCACACCAGGCAGAGATTGAGGACGTCCGTAATAGATATGGGTTGATTGACTGGGAAAGAGTGGTGGATCAGTACGGACAGAGCATAAACGAATATATGGACGAGGACGGGACCTTTATTCAGTTGCAATATGGCACAAACACACTGACCTATTCTGCTGAGGAGGGTATAAACTTTCTTTCTGTATCTATCTATTACCGTGTAAGTTATTTGGGGGTGTAGTTTATGGAAATACATATCTATGATCGGAATCTTTACCGCAAGGGAACGATAGAAAATCACACAAGCCTGCAGTGGAATAGAAAATACTATGAATGCGGAACATTTGAACTACACACCCCGGTGACGGATAAGAACTTAAAGCTTCTTCAACCGGGAAACATCATCACAATAGGGGACAAGAAGGAAGCTGCAGTTATACGTGGGGATCAGACAGAGGAAGAAAGTACCATGGTCAATGAAATCGTGCGAAACGGATATTTTCTTCCGGTATATTTAGGGGACAGATTGACCGGGCCACTTTTCAATTATTCCGGGACGGTAGAGGATGCCATGAGGTATATGATAGACCGGGCGGAGGAAATACCGCTGTTGCAGATTGCGGACGGCATAGGGGACCAGACAAAAATTGAATTTCAAGCTACATACAAAAACTTGCTTTCCTACATGGAAAAACTGGCCAGGTATGCGGAAATAGGCTTCCGGGTGGTGCCGGACTTCAAAAGAAAGACAATGACCTTTGAAACCTATAAAGGATTAAACAGGACTTCCAAGCAAGGGAAAAACCATCATGTTGTTTTTTCGGAGGGTTACGAAAACCTTAACCAAGCAAAGCACAATTATTCAGACGAAAGCTATACAACAAAAGTAATTGTGGGAGGTGCCGGAGAGGGTAAAAACCGCATTTATGTTACAGTAGGCGGCGGCACCGGGTTTGATTTAAGAGAGTATTTCCTGGACGCAAAGGACATAAGCCAGGACGGCCTAACAAATGCCCAGTATCTTGCGGCATTGCGGACCCGTGGGGAGGAATTTCTGGCCGAGCATGGTATTTTTGAGAACTTTGAAGCGGAAGCGGAAGCAGACGTTAATTTCACCTATGGAAAAGACTATGACCTGGGGGACATTGTAACAGTCAAGATAAAGAAGTGGGGCAAAACTCAAAATCTTAGAATTACGGAAATTTGCGAGGTTTACGAGAACGGCGGAATGTATGTTGTTCCCACTTTTGGTGATGCCATACCAACAAAAATCAACTGGGACGATTAAGAAAAGGAGTGAAAGAAAAGTGGCATTAAAAGGATATTTCTACAATTCAGTAAACAAGGACCGCCTTTATAATGGTGAAGATATGAACGAAGACAAGGCACCATTCTACAAAGAGGGTGTTGTCTATGGGCACCTGGCCGTTACTGCAGGGGAAGGTATGACAGTAAAGGTGGACGGCGGTCCAAGAACAGGTTACGCCTATATCAATCTACACACCATACACAACACAACCGTATTAGAGTTGCAAGTGAGTCAGGCAGGCGGAACCCTCCCCCGTATTGACCGGGTTATTCTGCGGAATGATGAAACAGAAAGAAAGCCTAGCATTTTTATTCTGGAGGGTGCATATTCTTCCGTTCCACAGCCACCAGCGCTAACAAACACGGACGTGATACAGGAAAAATGCCTGGCAGAAATCTATGTGGCCGCTGGAGCTGTGAAAATCACCCAGGCAGACATTACAGATACAAGAGCAGATACTACCATTTGCGGTTTTATTGCTTCACAATTTGTGGATATTGACTTTTCGCAGTTCACATTACAGTTCAATTCGTGGTTTGCTCAGGAAAAGGAGTCAATAGAAAAAGATCATGCAGATTTTATAGAGGAATACGCGAAACTAACACAGGATTTCATGAATAACCAGGCGATAGCATGGAATAATTGGTTTGCATTTATTAAGAATCAACTGAAAGATGATGTTATAGGTGCTATTTTGGACAAAATTAATGCAAACGAGAAGATGATCAGTGAAGCATTTGCGCCGGAGCAGGATTATGTGGACGGAGATTATTGTATCTATAACAATACTTTATACAAGTTTATTACGAGGAAGAACGCCGGGGATTGGGACGAAACAGCGGTTCAAAAAACAAATATTTGCGCAGAGTTTAAAGATGCTCTTGGCGGTTTAAAACTTAGAAAAATCAGCGAGCAAGACTACCAGAACTTGCCTGATAAGGGTAAAAATACAGTGTATTTCAGTCCGGAGGAGGGATAATAATGCCAACGCACATAGAAAACGGTAAAGCAATAATATCTTTCGAAAGCGAACCAATGGCAAAAGTAAGAGTTGGTGAGCAGCTTGTATATTATAATCCTGCTGGAGCAGTAGTAACCTACTATGTGGATTCGGATGTAGTTTACAAAGAAAAAGTGGATGCAGGCGAAAACGTGTTACACCCAAAGACCTTCACCCCATCCAAAGATGGATGGGATTTTGTAGGATGGCGGATAGATAATACTGCAAACGGTGATGTACTGGAAGAGTTGATAATGGGGGATGATGAACCTATTACACTTTATGCCGTTTTTAGGCAAGAAGTAATTCTGTCTTACAATGCTAACGGTGGTAAAGGTTCTACTAAAGAGCAGAACGGTAACAGATATTATAATGGTGCTGGAACATATGCAGATGCATCATTTATAATTAGTAGTAATAATTTCTCAAAATCGGGATATTCATTCCTACAATGGAGACTAAATAACACATCGGGAGCTATATATGCTCCTGGATCCATAATTACTCTTTCTACCAATGCTATTTTATATGCAGAATGGGTGGGTACTCCTTATACGCTTACTTTGTCGACAAGTGGATGGACGGGTCCTACAAAGATTAGAGGTTCGATGGTAAATATGCAAATTGTATATCTTGGTAATGAACCGGCACTAGGTGGGACTGGGAGCTCAGGAGGTATTGATATTGCTAATATTACACGTAATATAGATACTCATGGATGCAAATATGTAGACTTTACTACTAGTAAAAACATAAATATATATGGTGGTATATTTATAGGAGGGAAAGCGCTTTCATATACTGATAAAGCTGGTACTAATATAAATATAACACAAAATACAAAATATACGGTAGAATTGGATACATCGAAGGATATTCAAGAGCTTGAAATGAGATTGTTTGCTGGGACAGGAACTCACAATTATGTAGCGATTCAACCTAATTTATATTTCCATAACTAATTTTAACAAACAGGATCTTTTGATCCTATTGATATAAGGGGCTATTAAGAAAAGGGTCAGAATTTAAAGATAAATACCATTATAGTGAGGGTATCAGGAAAGAAAGGAGGAAATAGGAGTGGGAAAAGCGTTGTATGATCTTATGGAAACAATGGCGCGCAATACATTTTTTCAGGCAGTTGCCCTGGCAATTGTCTTTGATACCCTCATGGGGCTGCTTAGAGCGATCAAAGAAAAGACTTTCAACAGCTGTTTTGGAATCAACGGGGCAATCAGAAAGGTGGCAATGATACTTTGCGTCATTTTTTTAGGGATTGTCGACAAGATCATCGGCTTAAATCTGATCGGGTTTATTCCTAAAGATTTATGGGCAGCTATCGGGATGCAGACCCCGGCAGTTATCGGCTTGATGGAATTTTTTGCGATACTCTTTATTGTTTACGAGATCGTGAGCATTCTGAAAAACATGACACTGGCAGGGCTGCCCGTTAAAGGCGTGTGGATGAAAGTAAAGGCCATTCTGTCAAAATATACAACAGAGTTGCCGGATGATGATTAAGAAAGAAAAATAATGATTAAGGAGGAAAAGAGTCATGGACGAAAAAGACTACAACCCGGTAGAAGATGAAATTATTCACCCGGATGAAGGAGAGGGGGAAGAGGAAAATGAGTAAGCTGACAATCGTACTTGACCCCGGCCATAAGACCAACTACAACAAGGGCGTTTATTCTGGGTATTATGAGGGAAATGCTGTATGGAAGCTGGCGCAATACCTCAAGGAAGAACTGGAGAACGGAACCGATCAGATCAATGTGATTTTGACAAAATCTTCATTGGCAGAAGACCCTACGCTATACAACCGGGGACAAGTTGCCGTGAAAAACAACGCCACAGTATTTATCTCCCTGCACTCCAATGCTGTAGGAGATACATCCAAGTATGAGCAGGCATACGGCGTGTCTGTCTATCGTTCTTTGTTCCTTCCAGACAGCGCGGATTTGGGGCATAAACTGGCTGACGCTGTTGTGTCGGTCATGCGGCCAGTGACAGGTGTTACATATTCCAGAGGTGTACTGACATATCAGAGCACAAAAACCGGGAGAGACTATTACGGAGTTATCCGTGGAGCTGTTAATGATGCCGGAGGCGTGGCACAAGCAGCTTCATACTCCGTCAAGCATGCGTTCATTATTGAGCACGGATTCCACACCAACAGCAAAGAATGCGCATTTTTGGCGGACGATAACAACCTGAGAAAGATTGCCAAGGTTGAAGCAGATGTGATCAAAGAGCATTTCGGTATTACTGGCAGAACGGAGCCAGAATATGCTGGACTGTCCATCATGGGAGAGGCTGTTGCAACAGAAACGCAGATGCTGGAATATCTGAAAGCAAACAATCCGTCAGCTGCGGAAGAGTTTGCAGATCTTCCAAGTCTTTATCTGGATGAGGGAAAAGTAGAGGGCGTCCGTGGTGATGCTGCGTTCTGTCAGGCATGCAAAGAAACGGGATTCTTCAAATTTAACGGCGATGTGAAAAAAGGACAGAATAATTTCTGCGGCCTGGGAGCAACGGGCGGAGGGAATCCTGGCCATTCTTTTGAGAGCTATCGCATGGGTGTGCGTGCAAACATCCAGCACTTGAAAGCCTACGGAAGCAAGGAGACGCTTGTCAATGAGTGCATAGATCCACGCTTTAAGTACGTGAGCAGGGGAGCGGCACTGACATATGAGGACCTTGCAGGAAAGTGGGCTGTGCCAGGATATGACACCAAGAAATACACAAGCCTGGAAGCCGCCAGATCGGAAAAAGATGCCTATGGGGACAATATTGTGGCTATGTTGGCAAAAGTCCTTTCCATGAGCCAGGAGAAGTCCCAGGAAGCACCACAGGAGCCGCAGACAGGCTCCGTCGGGGTGATCGGTACGGTAAAGGTGATCTATGAGGGGCAGGACGGTTTGAACATTCACAAAACGCCGGAGTGGGGAAACATTAACCTCAATCTGAAAAACGGCCCGGTCCATGCCGGGGAGGTTTTCAATGTGACGGAAAAGGTGACAGTGGGCACCGGGGCAATGTATAAATTACTTAGCGGAGCCGGATATATTACCGCTTCCGAGAAGTATATTACCTTTACGGCATCCGCCCAGGAACAGATCAAGTCAGACAAGAAGGTTAAGGCAGGGGACACGGTGAAAGTCATTAGAAATGTAACATACACCGGGGGCAGCTTCAAATTGTATTATGACAAGTACTCCGTTTTGAGTATATCAGGGGATCGTGCCGTGATTGGAATAGGTGAAGTAGTAACCGCCGCCGTCAATATAAAGGATATTGCGGTAGCTTAACACAAGCCAATTTTGGTAAAGGAATATTGCACATTACAAAAGGCGTGTCTGTATAGGCACGCCTTTATTATGCCTAAACTGTTGAAAAAATGGGAGTTTTGTTATATAATTTCATAGTATTTTCCATGAAAGGATATAAAATTATGTATGATGGAATCAATTTAGATAAAATAGATATATCCGGGCAACCGCCGGAGAATGAGCCGGAACGGCAATATTATTTCATGGCAAAGGCGAGGGCATATGTAAAGGCAGAAAGGGAACGCCTGGGCCGTCCATTAATGTCGGAAGTCGTAACTTTTGGGTGCCAGATGAATGCCCGGGATTCCGAAAAACTGGCGGGAATTTTGCAACAAGTGGGATATGAACTGACGGAGGATGAAAACGCAGACTTCGTGATCTTCAACACCTGCACAGTCCGTGACAACGCCAACCAGCGTGTCTACGGCAGGCTGGGGGAGTTAAACGGCTATAAGCGGCGCAACCCGGAGATGAAAATTGCTCTCTGCGGCTGTATGATGCAGGAGCCGGAGGTCATAGAGAAACTGAAAAAAAGCTATCGGTTCGTGGACCTGATCTTTGGAACCCACAATATCTTTAAGTTTGCAGAGCTTCTCTGTGCCACCTTCGAGACCGAAGGCATGATCATCGATATCTGGAAGGATACGGACAAGATCGTGGAAGATCTGCCCGTGGAGCGCAAGTATCCCTTTAAGTCCGGCATCAACATCATGTTTGGCTGCAACAATTTCTGCAGCTACTGTATCGTGCCCTATGTAAGGGGCAGAGAGCGAAGCAGGGAGCCAAAGGATATTATCCGGGAGATTGAGCAGCTGGTGGCTGACGGAGTGGTGGAAATCATGCTTTTGGGCCAGAATGTAAACTCCTACGGAAAGAATCTGGACAAGCCCATTACCTTTGCACAGCTTTTGCGGGAGGTGGAAAAAATCGAGGGCTTGCAGCGTATCCGCTTTATGACATCCCATCCCAAGGATCTGTCCGATGAACTGATTCAGGTCATGAAGGAGTCCAAGAAAATCTGCCGCCATCTGCATCTGCCTTTACAGTCAGGCTCCACCAGGATTCTGCAGCAGATGAACCGCCGATACACCAGGGAGCAGTATCTTGAACTGGCCCAGAGGATACGCAGGGAGATTCCGGATATTGCTATCACAACGGATATCATTGTGGGATTTCCCGGAGAGACCCTGGAGGACCTGGAGCAGACCATTGATATGGTGCGTGAGGTAAAGTACGATAATGCTTTTACCTTTATTTATTCCAAGCGGACGGGTACGCCTGCCGCAGCTATGGAGAATCAGGTGCCGGAGGAGCAGGTAAAGGAGGGGTTTGACAGGCTGCTCAAGGTGGTTCAGGAGACAGCGAGAGAGCAGGCGGCAAAGCACCAGGGGAAAATTATGGAGGCCTTGATCGAGGAGGTAAATGAAAGCACGCCGGGGCTGGTGACCGGGCGGCTTTCCAATAATATGATCGTGCATGTGCCGGGGAATGAGATCTTGGTGGGGAAGCTGGTACAGGTATCTTTGGATGAATGTCATGGATTTTACTATATAGGACGTGTGGTTTAGAATATTAAGTTGATTTTACTGGATTCGGATGGTACAATATTACATAGCAACATAACTATTTCGGACTATATGATGGGGAAGAAAATAGCTATGTATCACAAATATACATGAAGGGAGAATATACAAGATGAGCGAAACGGTTACATGTACTGCAGAGGAAGCATTGAAGAAATTGAAAGAGGGAAATAAGCAATATCTGACCGCCCAGAAAAATGAAGGGAATATTTCTTTAGCCCTTCGGAAAAAGACCTGTGATGAGGGACAAACGCCTTACGCAATCGTGGTCACCTGCTCTGACTCCAGGGTGATACCTGAGAGTATCTTTAGTGCCGGCATTGGGGAACTTTTTGTCATTCGTGTGGCAGGTAACGTAATTGATAAGCATCAGCTTGGCAGTATTGAATATGCAGCAGGCCATTTGGGAAGCCGCCTGATCGTGGTCATGGGCCATAATCATTGTGGAGCGGTTGGCGCAGCAATCGGTCACGGTGGGGAAAACTACATAAAGTTCATCACCGATGAGATCAGCAAAGCAATCGGTAACGAAACGGACGATTACAAGGCTTGCTGCCTTAATGTGCGTAACAGTGTGAAAGTGATAGAGGATAGTCTTGGAATTAAGCAGGACGATGAGCAGGGCCTGCAGGTATGCGGTGCAGTGTACCACCTGGAGGATGGAAGTGTGGAGTTTTTATAATTTGAAACTACACTGATAAGAACGTGATTGAATGGGCGGAAAAGTGAGTCCCAGTGAACGTTTAAAATAAGTTCCAAATGATTTACAAACACAAGATTTTGTGGTATGATGAAGGCGAATGCGCAATTGGTTGCGCATTCGCCTTCTGCGTTTTGTGTAGAAGGATGATGAACATGTACAATACAGAACAGGAGTAAAATACCGATGGCGGAAAAGATTCCCATGGAAGACCTCACACCCATGATGCAGCAGTACATGGAGACCAAGAAGCAGTACCCTGACTGCATCTTGTTTTATCGTCTTGGGGATTTTTATGAAATGTTTTTTGAGGATGCCATCACCGCGTCCAGGGAGCTGGAGCTAACCCTGACGGGAAAGGCCTGCGGTCTGGAGGAACGTGCCCCCATGTGCGGCGTGCCATATCATGCGGTTGAAACATACTTGACTAGATTGGTCAACAAAGGCTATAAGGTTGCCATCGGTGAACAGATGGAGGATCCCAGGCTGGCAAAGGGCCTCGTGAAGCGGGAGGTCATACGGATCGTGACCCCCGGTACCAACTTAAATGTTCAGTCTCTTGAAGAGTCCAAAAACAATTTCCTTATGAGCGTTGTCTACACCCCCACAAAGATAGGTATTTCCGTGGCGGATGTTACCACCGGCGATTATTACCTCACTGAGGTGGAGGACTTAAAAAAGCTGAATGACGAGCTGATGAAATATGAGCCCTCTGAGATTATACATAACGAGGCTTTCATGGTCAGTGGCTTTGACATTGAAGGACTTCGCAGCAAGTACCGTATTTCCGTGAATGCCCTTGAGCCCCATATATTTGATGATGAGGGCTGCAAGAGGGCTCTGTTAAAACATTTTAAGGTGAATACCCTGATCGGGCTGGGTATTGAGGATTTTTCTGTCGGCATGCTGGCTGCAGGGGCGCTGCTTCAGTATCTCTATGAGACCCAGAAGACGGATCTGGCTCATTTTACCCATATTTATCCCTATCTGACCAATAAGTACATGCTGTTAGACAGCGCTACCAGGCGGAATCTGGAGCTGACAGAAACTCTTCGGGATAAGCAGAAGCGTGGATCCCTGCTGTGGGTGCTGGACAAAACCAAAACAGCGATGGGCGGCCGACTGATGCGGAGTATGATAGAACAGCCGTTGATCGATAAAGATGAGATGGAGCGCAGACTGGACGCCATTGAGGAACTGAACGGGGACAGCGTGTCCAGGGATGAGCTGAGAGAGTACCTGAATCCCATCTACGACCTGGAGCGCCTGCTGAGCAAGGTGACTTACAAAACCGCCAATCCCCGGGACTTCATTGCATTTCGCAACTCCCTTGAGATGCTGCCTGCTATCAAAAAGGTTCTGAAGAGTTTTTCAAAAGAGGAACTAATGGGGATTGAGAATGACATTGACGGCCTTGAGGATGTGTATGAGCTGATCCGTTCTTCCATTGAGGAGGATCCTCCGGTAACAATCCGTGAGGGCGGCATGATCAAGGATGGCTTTGACGAGATCATTGATACACTCCGCAGCGCAAAGCGGGACGGCAAGCAGTGGTTGGCGGAGCTGGAGGAGCAGGATAGGGAGAGGACCGGCATCAAGAACTTGAGAATCAAGTATAACAAGGTGTTCGGGTATTATTTTGAGGTGACGAATTCCTACCAGCATCTTGTTCCCGAGGACTATATCAGAAAACAGACTCTGGCCAATGCGGAGCGCTATACCACGCCCCGGCTGAAGGAGCTGGAGGATACCATCTTAAACGCGGAGGATAAGCTGACAGCACTGGAATATGACCTGTTCTGCAAGATCAGGGAATCCATCGCCATGGAGCTGGAACGAATCCAAAGAACCGCCAAGGCTATTGCCAGGCTGGATGTGTTCGCTTCCCTGTCCTTGGTGTCAGAGAGAAATCATTATGTGAGGCCTAAACTGAATGAGAAGGGCATCATTGATATTAAGGACGGCAGACACCCGGTTGTGGAGCAGATGATTACCAACGATCTGTTTATTGCAAACGATACCTATCTGGATAATGGAAGTCACTGCATTAGTGTCATTACCGGCCCTAACATGGCGGGTAAGTCCACCTATATGCGCCAGACGGCCTTAATCGTGCTTCTGGCCCAAATTGGGTGCTTTGTGCCTGCAAGGACCGCCAACATCGGTATTGTAGACAGGATTTTCACCCGTGTGGGCGCCTCCGACGACCTGGCCAGCGGCCAGTCCACCTTCATGGTGGAGATGAACGAGGTAGCGAATATCCTGAGGAACGCCACTGCGGATAGTCTGTTGATCCTGGACGAGATTGGCCGAGGAACCTCCACCTTCGACGGGTTGAGCATTGCCTGGGCGGTGATCGAGCATATCAGCAACCGCAAGCTTTTAGGGGCAAAGACGCTTTTTGCCACCCATTACCATGAGCTGACGGAGTTGGAAGGCAAGATGAGCAATGTGAACAACTACTGTATCGCCGTAAAGGAGGTGGGGGATGATATTGTCTTCCTGAGAAAGATTATCAAGGGCGGTGCGGACAGAAGCTACGGTATTCAGGTTGCGAAGCTGGCCGGTGTGCCGGATATGGTCATAGATCGGGCCAAGGAGATTGTGGAGCAGCTGACGGATAATGATATCATCGAGAAGATTCAGAGTATCACAGTGGATGTGAAGGATGATGTGAAAGTGGCGAAACAGCCCAAGCTTGACGAAGTTGATCTGGCGCAGATGTCGCTGTTTGACACGGTGACGGATGAGGATGTGATCAAGGAGCTGATGGAAATTGAGGTTAATATGCTGGCGCCGATTGATGCGCTGAATGCGCTGTATAGGCTGCAGAATAAGTTGAAAAACAGGTGGCAGGGATAAAAGGGGGCCCGGTATATTGGCTATTCATATATGTTGTTTGAATAATTGATACGATAAAAATATGAGGTGTAGCTTGTGAAAAATAAGAAAATACTTATTTGTGTCTTAACAATACTGTCTTTATTTTGGTTTTCCCCGATTACAGCTTACGCAAATTCCTCATGGGTGTGGATATCTAAGACGCGCCCCTACGATCTACTGCCCTTTGTGATTGCAGGAACACTGCTTATAGAGATACTTGCAGTAAGATTTGTGGCAGGAATAAATAAATTTAAAAAGATTATTCCTGTAACGGTGATATCAAACCTTGTGTCATTCGCTGTGCCGTATCTGTTAATGTTTATCACGGTTCAGATGGAAAACACAACGATATCAGACGGAATCCCATACACACTTGAAGATGCATTAGAAAAATGGCCATTCTATACAGTTGGTTTAACATTCCTTTTTATGACATTAGCCTGTGAGCTGCCTATCGTTTATAATGTCCTGAAAAAGGAGACAGAGCATCGTAAGAGACTGGCATTGGTGATAATTGGATCCAATTTTCTGACTACGGTTTTGACGGCGGTTGTTGAAAGAACGTTGTGTTATGGAAGAGGGTAAGGGAGTTGGTTATACCGGAAGCAGTCCGGCACTAGATTCCAGTTTATTGTAGAAACTCTTTTGTAAACGCAGGAGTAAAGAGATAAATTATTTAAGAGGAGCAGAAAGGTAATGGCGCAGATACATGTTCTGGACTCAGAAACTATAGATAAGATCGCGGCCGGCGAAGTGGTGGAGCGGCCCTCCAGCGTGGTGAAGGAACTGGTGGAGAATGCCATCGACGCTGGGGCAGATGCTATTACCGTGGAGGCCAAGGATGGCGGTATTGAGTTCATCCGCGTCACGGATAATGGCTGCGGCATGGAGCGGGACCAGCTCCGCACAGCCTTTCTGCGTCATGCTACCAGCAAGATTGAAAATGCGGGGGACCTTGTACATATTTCAAGCCTTGGTTTCCGGGGCGAGGCTCTCTCCAGCATTGCTGCCGTGGCAAAGGTGGAGCTGATCACAAAGCCCAAGGACAGCATCACGGGCAGCCGCATCCTTTTGGAGGGGGCAAATGAGATCAGCTTTGAGGAAGTGGGCGCTCCTGACGGTACTACCTTTCTCATGCGAAATCTGTTTTTCAATACCCCCGTGCGCCGTAAATTCTTGAAGCAGGCTCCCACCGAGGGCGGCTATATTGCGGATCTGATGGAGCATCTGGCTCTGTCACGTCCTGACGTGTCCTTCAAGCTCACCCTGGGCAACCAGCTGAAATTTCACACTTCCGGAAACGGTGACTTAAAAGAAGTCATCTACCGACTCTACGGCAGGGAGGTGGCAAATTCACTGATTCCCATCCAGGCAGAGCGCAATGGTATAAAGGTGGAGGGATATCTGGGCAAGCCGGAGGTGGTCCGCTCCAACCGGAATTTTGAAATCTATTTTATCAACGGGCGATTTATTCGCAGCAACGTGGTGGCGAAGGCTGTGGAAGAGGGGTATAAGGAATATCTTATGCAGCACAAGTTCCCCTTATGTGTGCTGCATTTAAGCATGGATTCTGACCGGGTGGATGTAAATGTGCATCCCACCAAGATGGATGTACGATTCAGCGATGGGTTGGATTTTTCTCGCTTTTTGTCGGAGGCTGTACGGGATGCCTTGCGGCAGCATGAGATGATTCCGGAGGCGTATCTGTATTCAGACAGGGAGCGGAAGGCAAAGGAGAGAACGGAAAGACAGGTCCAGGAGCGCCAGAAAACCCCGGAGCCTTTTGAGAAGAAAAGGACGGATGCATATCGTCTCATGGAGGAGACAAAATATGCCGCAGAACGTCCCAAAATGCAAGATTTCATGCAAAACCCTGTGTGGAAGCGGGTAAAAGGTGACGAAGAAACGGTAAAAATGGGGGGGATTCCTGCAAAATCTCAGGAAATTCTGTCGAATGGACCGCTTGGACAGCAGGCGGGCCAGGCAGCGCAAACAATTCGGGCAGCGCGGACAGCCCAGACAGCAGATACACTCCTGAAAGGCCAGGTGTCTCTGACGGCAGATGCCTCCCTGACGGCAGATGCCTCCCTGACGGTTCAAGCAACTCAGACGACGCATGCTTCCATGACGGCTTTGGCATACGAAAAACCGTTGACAGAGGAGCCCTTTTTTACGGAGACTTCTGAAATAAAGCCAGGAGTGGAAGGAAAAGAACAACTGACAGGAAAAGAAGAACTGACAGGAAATGAGCGATCAGAGGAAAAAGAGCAGCTGAATACAACCAATACAGAAAATATAAAACAGAAAGATCAGATAGAAAATGCATCTGGACAAGCAGGAGCAGCCCTCAGTGGTGCGCAGCCAACCGCAGGCACCCAGATGAATCTCTTTGAAGAAAAAATTCTCACCGCCGACAACCGCGCCCGGTTCCGCATCATAGGCCAGGTCTTTGAAACCTACTGGCTGGTGCAGTTTGAGGACAAGCTGCTGATGATCGATCAACACGCGGCTCATGAGAAGGTAAATTATGAACGTCTGATAAAGCAGTTTCGGGAGAAATCAGTAGTTTCCCAATCCCTGATGCCGCCGGTGATCATTAGCCTCTCCGGCCAGGAGGAGACCGTCCTAAAGGAGCATATGGAGGTATTTGCAAGCCTGGGGTTTGAGATTGAAGACTTCGGCGGCAGTGAATACGCCCTGCGCAGCGTGCCGGTGGACCTGTACGGATGCGACGAACGGGAAATGTTCCTGGAGGTGCTGGACCAGCTTGCGGAGGGCACATCCTTTGGCGGAATCAGGGTCATCGAAGAAAAGATCGCCTCCATGTCCTGCAAGGCCGCCGTGAAGGGAAATAGCCTCTTAAGTCTTCCTGAGGCGGAAGCTCTTATCGACGAACTCCTGACCCTGGACAATCCTTACAACTGTCCCCACGGCCGTCCTACCATTGTTTCTATGACCAAGTATGAGATGGAGCGGAAGTTTAAGCGGGTGGTGAACTGATAATCCAACTTTTTTGTGTGTAACACCCTTTTGACATAGGATTTCTTGGCAATGTAAAACAACTTTGATGGACAAAATTGCCGCGGTGATCATAAAATGTTCTCGATTCAGGAGAACATGGTGGCACAAAAAAGGGGGTGAAACAATGCAGTTTAGTGCGCAGATCAAAAAATATCGGGTTGACATGAATTTATCTCAGGAGGAATTGGCTGAAAAAATTTATGTGACACGACAAACAATTTCAAACTGGGAAAATGATAAAAGTTACCCTGATATTCATAGTTTGTTACTGCTTAGTTCATTATTTCATGTTTCTCTGGATCAATTGATAAAAGGAGATATCGAAATAATGAAAAGAGAAATTGTAGATGAAGAAATCAGAAAAATGAATAAGTACGGCACAATTTATTCCATTCTTTTAATTGCAACCTTTTTGTCCATAATCCCTATTATGATATGGATTAACGTATATGTCATCATATTTGCTGCTGCGCTCTATGCTGTTACTCTTTATTACGCTTTCAAAGTAGAGCGGATTAAAAAAAATAACAAGATTTATACCTACAAAGAGATTACAGCATTTATGAATGGCAAAAGATTGGATGAGCTCACAAGCCAGCAGGAAATCGGGAAACGTCCTTATCAACAGTTTTTGTTAGCCATGGGAAGTGCTTTTATCGTTATCATCATTGCTTTAGTAGTCGGTTTCTTCCTTCATTGATTCTTTCTTCATTGATGTAAAAAGTAATGGAAATAAGGCCCTGAACGTGATACTATGTAAGAGTGTCTGCCAGGGCTTTTTTCTGTTCAGGTTTATGTTGAAAAATGATTCTGGTGCCTGGACATGAATTAACTGACAGGAGAGTAAGTATGCACAAGGGAAAGGTAGGTGTAACCCGTACCATGCGCCCCATGATCGTTCTCACCGGTCCCACCGCCGTGGGAAAAACAGCACTTTCCATAGCACTGGCAAAGGCCCTGAATAACCGGGGCGAGATTCTCTCCGCCGACTCCATGCAGGTCTACCGCCATATGGATATCGGCTCCGCCAAGATCACCAAGAAGGAGATGCAGGGTGTCCCCCACCACATGATCGATATATTGGAACCATGGGAGCCCTTTAACGTGGTGGTATTCAAACAAAAATGCGAGGAATGTCTGGAAGATATCTATAGAAGGGGCCATATTCCCATCGTGACCGGCGGTACAGGGTTCTATATTCAGGCACTCCTGAAAGACATAGATTTTACTGAAAATGAGGAGAACACCGAATATAGAACGCATCTGGAAGGGCTTGCCCGAGAGAAAGGACCGGAGTACCTGCACGCGCTTCTTGCGCAAGTGGATCCGGACTCTGCAAAGACCATCCATGCCAATAACATAAAACGGACGATCCGTGCACTGGAGTTCTACCACCTGACCGGGGAGCCCATATCACAACACAATCAGCAGGAAAAGCAGAAAACCAGCGCCTATCGGTCCTGTTATTTTGTATTAAATGATGAGAGAGAACACCTTTATCAGCGCATAGAACAGCGGGTGGACGAGATGATGGCACAGGGCCTGGCGGAAGAGGTCAAAAGCCTGAAGGAGATGGGCTGTACCCGCGATATGGTGTCCATGCAGGGGCTGGGCTACAAGGAACTTCTGGCCTGGCTGGACGGTGAGTGTACCCTGGAGGAGGCTGTGGCCCTGATCAAACTGAATACACGACATTTTGCCAAGAGACAGCTGACTTGGTTCCGAAGGGAGCAGGATGTGATTTGGATCAATAAAGATGGATTCAATTATGATGAACAAAGAATTTTAAAATATATGCTGGATAAGCTTGCAGGGAGAGGGATACTGCAATAGTGTCGCCGTTGAAATCACGGGCATTCCTTTTTCTAAAATCCTTGCTCGCCAAAGAGGGGCGGAGCCACCTCTTTTGTGAGCAAGGAATTTAGAAAAAGAGCCTCATGTGATCCGCACAGGCGACGCCATTGTATATACCTTTATTCAAGCAAAACTAAGATGCCAAAAGCAAACACATGTGGAAAAAATATGAAAACTTTACGAAAGGAAATTATATGAGCAAACTACAAGAACTATACGCCTCCATGGGCATCAGCAGCACCGTATATGAATACGGCATCAAAATTTTGGAAAAACTGGAAGAACGTTTCCAGAAAATTGACCAGACAGCCGAATACAACCAGCTCAAAGTCATCCGCGCCATGCAGGAAGCAAAAGTCAGCGAAGCCTGCCTCCTGGGCACCACAGGCTACGGTTATAACGACCTTGGACGGGACACCCTGGAACAGGTCTATGCTAAGGTATTCCACACCGAGGATGCCCTGGTGCGTCCCCAGATCACCTGCGGAACCCATGCCCTGGCCCTGGCCTTGATGAGCAATCTGCGCCCGGGAGACGAACTTCTGTCCCCCGTTGGAAAACCTTACGACACCTTAGAGGAGGTGATCGGCATCCGTCCCTCCAGAGGCTCTCTTGCGGAGTACGGCATCACCTACAGACAGGTAGACCTTCATCCTGACGGCAGCTTTGACTTTGAAAATATCCGAAAAGCCATAAACGATAGGACCCGCCTGGTAACGATCCAGCGATCCAAGGGCTACCAAACAAGACCCACTCTGTCCGTGGAGCGCATAGGAGAGCTGATCGCCTTTGTGAAAGAAATCAAGCCCGATGTGATCTGCATGGTGGACAACTGCTACGGCGAGTTTGTGGAAGAACGGGAGCCTAGCGACGTGGGCGCCGATATGGTGGTGGGATCCCTGATCAAAAACCCCGGCGGCGGCCTTGCCCCCATCGGCGGTTACATTGCCGGAACGAGAGAGTGCGTGGAGAACGCCGCCTGCCGCCTGACTTCCCCGGGCCTGGCAAAAGAAGTGGGCGCTTCCCTGGGTGTACTGAAGGACTTTTACCAGGGCTTTTTTCTGGCCCCCACAGTCACCGCAGCCGCCCTGAAAGGAGCCATTTTCGCCGCAAATCTTTACCAGCCCTTAGGCTTTGCCGTAGTGCCTGACAGTACCGAGACCAGACACGACATCATTCAGGCCATCACCTTCGGAAACCCGGAAGCCGTTATCGCCTTCTGCCAGGGCATCCAATCCGGCGCACCAGTTGACAGCCATGTAACACCCGAACCTTGGGACATGCCCGGCTACGACTCCCAGGTCATCATGGCCGCCGGCGCCTTCGTCTCCGGATCCTCCATCGAACTCTCTGCAGACGGACCTATAAAGCCACCCTACGCCGTCTATTTCCAAGGCGGCCTCACCTGGCCCCACGCGAAATCCGGCATTTTACGCTCCCTCCAGGCCCTTCTTGATAAAAGCCTTGTAACAGAGCAGAGTCTTATAACTCAATTGTAGAAAAACGTCAAAATAATTTATTTGATTTTTATGTACAGCCCTGCCATTTTGTGGTACTATATAAAGACATATGGGACTAATTTCCGCCAGGGCAGCGGACAAGCCCCATATAGAGCTACCAACGAAAAAGAGAGGGATCAAGTTGAAAAGAGTAAACTGGGTTTTGGTACTTCTGGTCCTGGTAGGCTTTGTGATCGGCAGATTTATCGGCACCTATTTCGAGGGAAGCTTCTTAAACTACGGCCAGTCCTTCGGCCTGAGCTCCCCTGTAGTGCTGGATCTAGGGTTCTTTGTGTTGACCTTCGGCCTGACCATCCAGATCACGATCGCCAGCGTCATCGGAGTTGTGATCGCACTGGTAGTGTACCGCTTTATCAGGTAACTGTTTTCCCTTTGCGTCGGAGAAGGTTGGAAGGAGACGCATGAAGGAAGTACAGGAGAAGGGCAGACAGGAACTGCCCTACGAGAGATTTTTACGGTTTGGCCCGGAGAATCTGACAGAGGCCGAACTGCTGGCCATTATCATCCGCACCGGCACAAGGGAGAAGAGTGCCCTACAGCTGGCGGAACAGGTGTTGCACCTTGCCAGATACCCCAGGGAGGGGCTGCTTGGACTTTACAATGTGACGCTGGATGAACTGAGAAGCGTCAAGGGCATCGGTCAGGTAAAGGCAGTGAAACTGAAATGCCTTGCGGAACTGTCCAAGCGCATGAGCGCAGCCACAGCCAGCGAGGGCATCAGCTTTCACAGCTCCGGCCAGGTGGCATGCTATTTTATGGAGATGCTCAGGCACCTTACAACAGAGTGTGTGATCCTGGTGTGTCTGGATGCGAAGGGCCAGATGATCGCTGAAAAGCGCTTGTCCGAAGGCAGTGTCAGGATGGCGCTGATCTCCCCCAGGGAGGTTTTTCTGGAGGCGCTGGAGTGCAGGGCAGTGAATATCCTGCTTGTACACAACCATCCCAGCGGTGATCCGACACCCAGCAGGGCGGACACTGATCTGACGGAGATCCTCAGGGAATTGGGGGAGAAGATGGATATTCCGCTTCTGGATCACATTGTCATCGGTGATAACAGATATTTCAGCTTTAAGGAAAGTTCCTGGCTCCGCAGTCTTCCTGCGGAAACTTAAATATATCGGCGGCGCCGCAAGCGGCCCCATACGGCAGAAAGGAGTTTTACTTTGGCAACTAACGCATTTGGTATCGATTTGGGTACCAACAACATTAAAATCTACAGTAGGAGCGACGATCAGATTCTCGTGGAGAAAAACATGATCGCCATCGAGAATAAGAATACCCTGTTTGCTTACGGAGACTCTGCATTTGAAATGTATGAGAAAGCTCCCGGCAATATTCATATTTCCTATCCCCTTTCCAACGGTGTCATAGCGGACATCAAGAATATGGAGACGCTGGTCAGATATTTTGTATACGACCTGCAGAGGGGAAACAGCAAGCCCGCAGACTTTTATATTGCTGTACCCACGGATGTGACTGAGGTGGAGAAGAGAGCCTTTTACGACCTGATCCGGGATGCCGGCGTGAAGGCAAAAAAGATCATGGTGGTGGAAAAGGCAGTAGCTGACGGCCTGGGACTCGACATCGACGTGAAAAACTCCCAGGGTGTTCTGGTGGTGAATGTGGGCTATGAAACCACGGAAATCTCCATCCTTTCCCTTGGCGGAATTGTGCTCAGCCGCCTGATCAAGACTGGCGGTCTGAAATTTGACGAGGCCATCCGGGCTGCAGTGAGAAAGGAATACAGCCTTATTATCGGCGGCAAGACTGCTGAGACGGTCAAGATGTCCTTAAGCACGCTGGAACAGGAAGGCAAAGGCGCCGTTGTATACGGCAGGGATATTGTCACCGGCCTTCCAGTAGAACGTGAGATTCCCACAAAACTGGTTGCAGAATGTCTGGAAGAACACTTCAACACCATTGTGGATAATGTTAAAGTTATTCTTGAGCGCACGCCTCCTGAGCTGGCCGCAGATATCTATCGCCATGGCGTGTATCTTACCGGAGGAGCTTCCCAGGTCAGCCATCTGTCGGAGAGACTGGGAGTCGGGACGGGGCTTAAGATTAATTTGACGGAGGAGCCCATGACCAGTGTAGTGATGGGACTGTCAAAGATTATCAGGGAAGACAATTATAAATCCGTAGCATATGTCATTGAAGGGATGAGTAGATGAGCCCAATAATTAAGAAAAAAAAGGAGAAATTTACGATTCCGAGTAAATATCTCCTCTTAATCTTGACGATTCTTTGTACTGTGCTGATGCTGATCACCTTTGGAACGGATGTGTTTAACAAGCCGCTTAACACAGTGGCGGGCCGGGTGATCGTGCCCTTCCAGCAGGGCATCGGCAAGCTGGGAGAATGGCTCTCCAACCGATCTGAAGAGCTGGTGCAGATCAGGGACCTTTTGGCGGAGAATGAGCGTCTCAAACAGGAAATTGCTGCACTGACGGAGGAAAATACCCTGCTCCAGCAGGATAAATATGAGCTGAATCAGCTCAGAGCGCTTATGGAGCTGGATGAGCAATATGCTTCCTACAACAAGGTTGGAGCCCGTATTATCAGCCGGGATTCCGGTAACTGGTACTCCTCCTTCATCATTGACAAGGGGATGGAAGATGGCCTGGCGATAGATATGAATGTGATCGCCGGCGGCGGTCTGGTGGGACGGATCACATCGGTGGGCCCCAATTGGTCCAGGGTTGTATCCATCATCTCTGACAACAGTAACGTCAGTGCAATGACGTTGGCCACCGAGGACAATATGATCGTTTCGGGAGACCTCCAGCTGATGGCAGAAAACTGTATTTCCTTCAGCCAGCTGGTTGATAGCCGGAATGTTGTTGCGGTGGGAGATAAGGTTGTTACCTCAAATATCAGCGACAAGTTCCTTCCGAACATCCTGATCGGTTATATCAACAGTATCGGGACGGATTCAAACAACCTGACAAAATCAGGACTGATCACCCCTGCCGTAGACTTTGAACATCTGGGTGAAGTACTGGTCATCACGGATATGAAGCAGTCCGTAGACGAGGAATAAACAGAAATGCTGCGAAAGTTTATTGTTGCTATTTTTATATTGGTTTGCTTTGTCCTACAGTGCAGTGTATTTGGCAGTATTGCCTTTGCAAAGATCATCCCAAACCTGATGATCGTTCTGACCTCATCTTTCGGCTTCATGAGGGGAGAGAAGGAGGGACTGATTATCGGTTTTATCTGCGGACTGTTGAGCGATGTTTTTTATGGGGATTTTCTGGGCTTTTATGCTCTGTTGTTGATGTACATAGGCTATTTGAACGGCAAGTTCAGCCGTATTTTTTACCCTGAGGATATCAAGCTTCCCATAGCGCTGATCGTTACAAGTGATCTGTCCTATGGACTTATCTGTTATGTGCTGATGTTCATGCTTCGCGGCAGGCTGCAGTTTACATATTATTTTAATCATGTGATTCTGCCGGAAGCGATGTACACCATTGTGGTTACCTTATTTCTCTACCCGTTGGTATTGAAGGTGAATGAGAAGCTGGAAGCCTACGAGAAAAGGAGAGCGCAGAAATTTGTTTGACGAATTTAAGGAAAAACTGATAGGAATATTGACCAGCAGACTGACTGTGTTTACCCTGATTTTCGCCCTCTTGGGCGGCATACTTGTCTATCGCTGTTTTGATCTGCAGATCGTACACGGCCAGGAGTATCTGGATCAGTTTGTGCTGGAGGTGGAAAAGACACGCGACATTGCAAGCACCAGGGGAAATATCTATGACCGGAACGGCAATGTGCTGGCTTATAACGAACTGGCATACGCTGTGAAGGTGGAGGATGTATTTGAATCGGGCAAGAGTAAAAACGCGGAATTAAACGGCATGCTTTATCGGTTGATCAAGATGATTGAGAAAAACGGTGACAGTGTCATTACGGATTTTCGGATCATCATCGATGAGGACGGTCAGTTTGCCTTTGCTGTGGATGGAACGGCCAGGCTGAGATTCTTGGCGGATGTATACGGAGAGGCTTATATCGAGAATCTGAAGGACGAACAGCGAACTTCCACTCCGACGGAAGTCATGGAATATCTAAGCCGTCCCAAAGGATTTGCGTTGGGACAGTATGAGGAGCCGGGGGACTCAAACAGCACCTTTCTGCCGGGAGCAGGATATACAAAAGCGGAATGGCTGCAGATGGTGACGCTGCGCTACGCCATGAACCTGACTGCTTTTCGGAAATATATTGGTACGACTGTGGCGACCAACGTCAGTGAGAAAACAGTTGCTGTCATCATGGAAAATTCTGCGGATCTGCCCGGGGTCACTATTGTGGAAGATACGATCCGCAGGTATGTGGACAGCAAGTACTTTGCCCACGTGCTGGGATATACAGGTAAAATTTCCTCGGAGGAGTTGACGGAGCTGAATGCAAGGCTTGAGGAAGAGGGCTCCGGAGGCAGGTCTTATGACATCAACGATGTGGTTGGTAAGGGCGGTATTGAGGCTTACCTTGAAACTACGCTCCAGGGTGTGAAGGGGCATGAGAAAGTAATCGTGGACACTATGGGAAAAGTGAACGCCATCATTGAACGCCAGGAAGCTCGGGCAGGTCAGGATGTATACCTGACCATCGACAGTGATCTTACAAAGGCTGTATACAATATCATGGAGCAGAGACTGGCAGGCCTTGTGTCCAAAAAGATCATTAACGCCAAGCAGTATAAAGCCGCTGAAAACGCCAGCAGCTCCGATATCCTGATTCCCATATATGACGTGTACTATGCCATGTTCAACAATGCCATAATCGACATAAAGTCACTGGCGAAGGAGAATGCAGAGGAGACCGAGCAGGAGGTGTATCAGGCATATCTGATCTATAAAGAAAAGGTATACGCCAAGCTGCGGGAAGAATTGACAGAAGGTCTCACGCCATACAATAAGCTGACTGATGAATATCAGGTGTATCAAAGCCGTATTGTCACGCTTCTGAATAATCAGGGCGTCATCATGACGGAGGTGGTGAATACTGCGGACAGCACCTACGTGGCCTGGGCTACGAATGAGGTGATCAGTCTCAGTGAGTACCTGAGATATTGTATCGCTCAGAACTGGATTGATGTCAGTAAGCTTGACCTGAATGACAAATATTCGGAATCGGATGAGATCTATCAGAAGATTATAGATTATATCATACAGATGATCGATGGTAACACCGAATTTCAGAAGCGGATTTATAAATATATGCTTCTTTCTGACGTCATAACAGGCCGTCAAGTGTGTCAGATCCTGTGCGAGCAGAAGCTCATAGATGTGCCTATGGATGAGGAAGACGCGCTGTTTGCAGGTAAGCTGACTGCCTACCAGTTCATGATGAACCGTATCAAAAATCTGGATATTACACCGGCTCAGCTGGCACTGGATCCCTGCAATGCCTCTGTGGTGATCACTGATGTGAACTCCGGGGATGTGCTGGCATTGGTATCCTATCCGGGCTATGACAACAATATGATGGCGAACTCCATCAATGCGGAGTATTATGCCAAGCTGAATGCCGACAAGGCAAACCCTCAGTTTAATTATGCGACCCAGTCTGCCATGGCGCCAGGCTCCACCTTCAAGATGGTGACAGCGTCAGCGGGTCTGATGGAGGGTGTGATCACTTTGAAGAACACGATTTCCTGTACCGGTCTGTATACTAACATTGCGGACTCACCGCGATGCTGGAGTACCTGGGGACATGGCAGTGAGAATGTGACCACCGCTATCCGGGACTCCTGTAATTTTTTCTTTTATGATGTGGGATACCGGCTGGCTACCAGAGATGGGGGATACAATGAAACAGCCGGCCTGAACTCGCTGTATGAGTACGCAGATCTTTATGGCCTGACCGATAAATCCGGCATTGAGCTGTCTGAAGCATCGCCCAATGTATCCAACATGGACCCGGTACGCTCCGCCATTGGGCAGGGTACTCACAGCTATACCACCGCAGCACTGGCCCGCTATGTGGCAACCGTGGCCAACAGCGGAACCTGTTATAATCTGACGCTGATCGACCGGATCACAGATTCCCAGGGAGGCCTGATCATGGAGCAGGAGCCACAGGTGCGCAATGTGGTGGAGATGCCTCAGGAATATTGGAACGCCATTCACTCCGGCATGCGTCAGGTGGTTCAGAACAAGACATATTTCAGCGATCTGGCTGTAAATGTAGCCGGCAAGACCGGTACGGCAGAGCAGACCCGCAGCCGTCCCAGTCACGCGTTGTTTGTGTGCTATGCGCCTTATGAGCAGCCCGAGATTGCTATTGCAACAAGAATCCCCTATGGCTATTCCTCAGATCATGCGGCCCAGGCTACCAGAGACATCATCATGTACTACTACGGACTTGCAGAGGACGAGCTGATCACGGGTACTGCAGAAATGCCGGATGCCGGTATCACAAACGAATTATAAGCGCAAAGGCAGCGTTTTTTATAAGATATATAATGGGAGGATATATGAAGGATACAGTATTAATTAAAAGCTTTTCAAACGGTATTACCCTGCATCTCGACCCGGATATTCCCTTTGAGGATCTTTTGAAGGAGATTTCGTATAAGTTCTCCGAGGCAAAAGCTTTCTTTGGAAAAGCCACGGTGGCATTGTCCATAGAGGACAGAGTGGTTTCCGGTCCGGAGGAGATCAGGATACTGGATGCCATCCACACCAACAGCGATCTGAATATTATCTGTATTGTGGGTAAAGATGAAGCAACCAACAAGAACTTTGTCAAGGCATTGGCACATATGGAAAAGAAGATTGCCGGCGACGAGGATGGACAGTTCTTTAAAGGAAGTCTGAAGAACAAAGAAGTTCTGGAGACGGATAACAGCATTATTGTGTTAGGCGATGTTTACCCCGGAAGCGCCATAATCAGTGCAAAGAATATTATCATCCTGGGCGGCCTATATGGGGAGGCTTACGCTGGCGGAAACGGTCAGGAAGGAGCCTTTGTTGCAGCGCTTGAAATGGAGCCGGAGAGAATCAAGATCGGCGATTTCAAATACAAACCTGGAAAACAGGGAAAATGGGGCATACGCCAGAAGGTACAGCCGAAAATTGCATATGTGAAAAACGAAAAGATAACCTTGGAAACGCTTACGAAAGACTTGCTGAGCACCTTTTAAAGAGGCGTGGTAAGGTGAAGGACGACATTAAAATTCAGTGACAAAAAATAAGTGGAGGATTCAGAAAATGGAAAATCAGTTTTCCCAGGAGCAGAAAGGCTCCGAAGTCATTGTCGTCACTTCAGGAAAAGGCGGTGTGGGAAAGACCACCACATCTGCAAACGTAGGTACAGGCCTGGCAAAGTTGGGCAAAAAGGTTTGTCTCATCGACACAGATATCGGACTTCGTAATCTGGACGTAGTTATGGGACTGGAAAACAGGATCGTCTATAATCTTGTGGACGTGGTGGAGGGAAACTGCCGTGTCAAGCAGGCGCTGATACGGGACAAGCGTCATCCCGGGCTTTATCTGATGCCATCGG
The DNA here is from genome assembly GCA_022511385.1 of Acetatifactor sp. GTDB lineage: Bacteria > Bacillota > Clostridia > Lachnospirales > Lachnospiraceae > Acetatifactor. Next base: position 17,145 of record JAFLRN010000003.1, on the reverse strand, counting down.
CCCAGACCAGGGACAAGTCGGCGGTAACACCGGGCCAGATGGTAAAGGTCATTGAGCACCTAAAGGAGCAGTTCGATTACATTATCCTGGATTGTCCGGCTGGGATCGAGCAGGGCTTCCAGAACGCCATTGCCGGGGCCGACAGAGCTCTGGTAGTGACCACGCCGGAGGTGTCTGCCATTCGGGATGCAGACCGCATTATCGGTCTGTTGGAGGCCAATGACTTTAAGCAGATGGATCTGATCATCAACCGGCTTCGGATGGATATGGTGAAGCGTGGAGACATGATGTCCGCCCAGGATGTTGTGGATATCCTGGCAATTCCACTGATCGGCATTATCCCTGACGACGAGAATGTTGTGATCGCTACAAACCAGGGAGAGCCGCTGGTGGGCGGAGACAGTCCGGCAGGACAGGCTTATGCCAATGTGGTCCAGCGGGTTCTGGGAAAAGAGGTGCCATACCTTAATTTTGACAAGGGCATATCCTTCTGGACCAGGGTTTCCGGAATTTTTCACAAGGCATAGGGAGGAGCAGCGGGCATGAGGCATTTTTTTCGAAAAAAGAGCTCCTGTCAGGTAGCCAAGGACAGGCTGAAGATTTTGTTGATCTCAGACCGGGTAAACTGCTCACCAGAAATGATGGAGCTGATTAAGGCGGATATTGCAAAAGTGATTTCCAAATATATGAAAATTGATGCGGACAATATTGAGATCCAGATCAATACCAAAGGCACAAAGTCAGGGCGGGGTGCAAAGCCCAGTTTGTACGCCAATATTCCGATCGTGGATGTGTCGTCCGACATGACGATCAACCATTAGTCATCTGCAAGATAGAGGAAACAGAACTGCTGGAAAGAGGATTGGAAAGCAGAGCTGCGGAGATATTCAGAGTATGTTCAAGAAATTAAGGGTGCGGGATTATGATTTTAAATTAATTCTGATGGTGCTGGCACTGGCAAGTATCGGCATACTGGCCATCGGAAGTGCTGATGAATCACTCCAGTCCAGACAGCTGGCCGGAGTGGTCGCTGGCGCTTTCTTGATGCTTGTGCTCTCTTTCTTCAATTATTCCTGGGTCTTGAAGTTCTATTGGCCTATGTATGTGATCAACATCGTCCTGTTGGTGCTGGTTTGGGTGATGGGTGAGAACCGCGGCGGAGCCCAGCGATGGCTGAAGATCGGCAGCCTGCAGTTTCAACCTTCAGAAACCGCTAAAATCTTGTTGATTTTATTCTTTGCACAGTTTATTATGAAATATAAAGAGAAGCTTAATACTGTGCGGATCATAAGCGCTTGCCTGTTATTGTTCGCATTGCCATGGTATTTGGTGGTGAGTCAGCCGGATCTGTCAACAAGTATTGTGTTGGTCATACTTTTCTGTGTGATCATGTTCGTGGGAGGGGTCAGTCTCAAGCTGGTGTTTGGCGTGCTGGCCATTGCCATACCAGCCGTTGCGCTTCTGATATCCATGGCGCTTCGGCCTGATATGCGGCCTGACAATGATTTTTTTCATGGATTTCAGCAGGAGCGTCTTCTGGCGTTTTTTAATCAGGAAGAATATCCTGACCAAAACCGTCAGCAGGTGAATTCCGAAAAAGCCATCGGCTCAGGAATGCTGGATGGCAAAGGCTACAAAAACAATGAGATCACATCCGTGAAAAACGGGAACTTTGTTGCTGCAGATGAGACGGACTTCATCTTTGCGGTCATCGGAGAGGAATTCGGCTTTAAAGGGAGTATTGTGGTAATCCTGCTCTTGTTTGGCATCTCGTTGGATTGCATTTCGGTGGCGCGAAAGTCGAAAGATACTGCGGGTAGTATTATTGCGGCAAGCGTGGGAGGACTGGTGGCTTTTCAGGGTTTTATCAACATTGGCGTCGCCACCTTTATCCTGCCCAACACGGGACTTCCGCTTCCTTTCGTCAGTTATGGTCTGACTTCACTGATGAGCCTGTTTATGGGGATGGGCTTTGTGCTGAATGTGAGGCTTCAGACCAAAAAGAATAAATAAAGAGAGGGTATTAAATGAATATTGCACTGATCGCACATGACTCAAAGAAAAAGCTGATGCAGAACTTCTGCATTGCTTACAAGGGGATTTTGAGCCGTAATGCGCTGTTTGCCACGGGAACTACGGGCCGGTTGGTGGAGGAAGTCACTAACCTGAATGTCCATAAATTCCTGGCGGGACATCTTGGCGGCGAACAACAGCTTGGGGCGCAGATTGAGCACAACCAGATGGATCTTGTTATCTTTTTGCGTGATCCATTGACACCAAAGATACATGAGCCGGACGTGAATAACGTGGTAAGGCTCTGTGATATGTACAATATTCCACTTGCCACAAATCTGGCAAGCGCAGAACTGTTGATCAAAGCTCTGGAAAGAGGAGATTTTGAGTGGCGTGAAATATACAAATAGAAAAAGAAAGTCTATTTTGTTATGTACAATAATGGCGCTTTTTTGCGTCCTTACCGGCTGCGGAAGGCTGTCCTATGATATGCCTTATGACGCTGACAGCAGCGTAAGCTGCTTTAATGTAGTTTCCAGACAGGACTCCAGAGTCGCGGCCCCCTTTGCAAGTGAAATCTGTGTGGTCACGGGGGATGTTGCAGGAAGCGGAAACTTGAACCTGGAGGCGAAAGCGGCCATTCTTTTCAGCGTGAACGACAATCGGGTCTTGTATTCTAAAAATGCACATGAGAAGCTGCATCCGGCAAGCCTCACCAAGGTGATGACTGCCCTTGTGGCATTGCAGAACGGCAGACTTGACCAGGTTCTTACCGCAACAAGTTCTGTCAATATCACAGAGCCGGGTGCCCAGCTTCTGGGACTAAAGACTGGGGACACCATGACACTGGATCAGGCTCTGCGCATTATGCTGTTGTTCTCGTCAAACGATGTGGCTATGCTGGTGGCTGAGGGTGTGGGTGGAAGTGTTGACAATTTTGTAGAAATGATGAACCAGGAGGCACGACGTCTTGGCGCAACAAACACCAATTTTGTTAATCCCCATGGACTTACGAATGATGAGCACAAGACAACGGCATATGATCTGTATCTGATCTTCAACGAGGCTATCAAATATGAGACTTTTCGTGAGATCATCCAGATGTCAAGCTATCAGACTACCTACTATGATGCCAATGGCAGGGAAAAAACAGTGGACAAGCAGACAACAAATCTCTTTTTGCGGGGAGACCGTCAGGCACCCGCCAATGTGACTGTAATTGGTGGGAAAACAGGTACGACCAGCGCTGCCGGCCATTGTCTGATACTGCTCTCCAGGGATGTGGGGGGCGCATCGTATATTTCCGTGATCTTGAAATCAGATGACACGGTTTTTGAGGAAATGGCGAAACTGCTGGGGGAGATTTAGGGGTTGTTTTTTGAGGCTTTATCACTTATAATTAATGTATGGGTAATGAAATAAATACATATTACGACAGGAGGGTTTCCAATGGTTCAATTAATCGTAGGGAAAAAGGGGAAGGGAAAGACAAAGCAGCTGTTGGACAAGGTGAACAGTGAGATCAAGGTGGTTTCCGGCAGTATTGTTTATCTTGACAAGAGTACCAAGCACATGTATGAATTGAATAACAAAGTACGGCTGGTGGATGTATCCCAGTTTATGATTTCAAGCAGCGATGAATTTATAGGTTTTGTCAGCGGTGTGATCTCACAGGACCACGATCTGCAGCAGATGTATTTTGACAGCTTCTTAAAAATTGCGTGTTTAGAAGGTCAGGACATTGAACCTATCATTACAAAGCTTGAAAAACTCAGCGCAAGCTTTGAGGTCGATTTCATCCTTAGCATTTCCCTGGATGAGGAAGAACTCCCTGCATCCCTGAAGGACAAGATCATGGTCTCCCTTTAGGCGGTAATATAGATCGGACATAAAAGCCTCGGGAAAGCCGGGGCTTTTCTTAAGAAATGACAACGGAGGCAGTACGTGGCACAGACAGGTAACAGAAAAGCTGCAGGCAATAAAAAACGTGACGGCCAGCAGAATAAGTCCCAGGTCGTCAATTTTAAGAAATATAGAAAACCATTGAATCTAAACATCGGCATGATCATTTTTGGCGTTGTGTTTGTTTATGTGGTTGTCTGCGTCATTCTCTATTTTCAGACAAGCCATATTGTCCGCTATGAAGTGCAGGAGGGATCCCTTGTCACCAATAATATTTACCATGGGGTTGTGATCCGGGATGAGACTGTTGTCACTACCAGCACTGCCGGATATGTGAATTATTATGCCCGGGAAGGTGAGAGGGTAGCAAAGAACGACCTGGTGTACATTGTAGACGAAACAGGCCGTTTAAGCGAGGACTTACAGACCGTGGCTCTTGGAGAAAACTCCCTGGACAGCCGCGATCTGGCTGAGTTTCGCAATGAAATCGTTTCCTTCATCCATGGCTTTGACAGTAAAAATTTCGAGACTACATACGATTTCAAATACTCCCTGCAGAATACGCTGATGAAGCTGGCTAATTCCAATATGCTGGCAAATGTCGGCAGTCTCGGCGGCGATGGCAGCGGAAATATTATAAATTATGCCTATGCTCCCAGGACAGGTATTGTGGCATACTGGATGGACGGCTATGAAGAACTTACTGCCCAGCAGGTGACGACGGATATCTTTGAAAATAAGGAATATGAGAAAAAATATCTGTTCAGTAACACACTGATGGCATCCGGAGACCCGGCATACAAGCTTTCCACCAACGAAAACTGGTCTATTGTGTTCCCCGTTGAGCCGACGAGAGGGGCCCAGCTGCTGAAAGAGGGCTACATCAAGGTAAAGTTCTTGAAAAACCAGTATGAAGCCTGGGGGCAGGTGGAGCTGCTGACCAATTCCGACGGCAATACTTATCTGCAGCTTTCCTTTACGAACTCCATGGTTACTTTCCTGTCCGACAGGTTCTTGGATGTGGAGTTGATCGTGGAAGACGAGACCGGCTTAAAGATTCCGGTATCATCCATCGTGCAAAAGGAATTTTTCCTGATTCCGGAAGAATATGTGATCCCCAGCGGAAACAGCGGGCGGGGCAGCATCGTACGCCAGTGCTATCTGGAGGACGGCACCATTTCCAGTGAGATGTTGGAAATCGATCTGTATAGCTTTGATGACGCGACCAGGGAATATTATCTGGACAGCACCATACTGAATACGGGAGATATTCTGTATAAACTCGACAGCCAGGATACCTTCACTGTGAGCAGACGCGCCACCTTGATCGGTGTCTACAACATTAACAGAGGTTATGCCGACTTTAAGCAGATTAATATTCTGTACCAGAATGAAGAATATGCTATTGTGAAATCCAACACCAGATACGGCCTCAGCGTCTACGACTACATCGTCCAAGACGCCTCCACCGTAAGCGATGACCAGTTCATAAAGCAATAGCTCAGCCAGAATATGAGCACAGAGGGTGTTTACACCCCTCAGTGGTGGGCGCCAGGGGCGGCGGAGAGCGCGCAGCGCGGCTTTGCGAATGGCGCGGCTGAGCGTCACTCGGAGGTAACAACCTTGATCCGCGAAAATCTAAAAACCATCCAAAACGAAATCCAATCCGCCTGCCAACGCGCAAACCGCGACCCGGCCCAGGTGACCCTGATCGCCGTCAGCAAGACCAAGCCTGTATCAGCCCTTCGGGAAGCCTATAACGCTGGTGCCAGAGACTTCGGAGAGAACAAAGTCCAGGAGTTAATAGACAAGATACCCCAGCTGCCGGAGGATATCCGTTGGCATATGATCGGTCATCTGCAGCGCAACAAGGTAAAATATATTGTGGGCAAGGTTGCCTTGATCCACAGCGTGGATTCCCTGCGGCTTGCGGAAGAGATCAGCCGGGAATCCCTGCGGCAGGGCGTGGAGACCGATATCCTCATAGAGGTAAATGTATCAGGGGAAGAGAGCAAGTACGGCGTATCGCTTACGGAGGCGCCGGAACTGGTGGAAAAAATTGCTTTGTTACCCGGAATTCATGTCAAAGGATTGATGACGATAGCACCATATACAGAGGTTGCTGAAAAAAATCGTCTATATTTTGATAAATTAACCCAATTGTCTGTTGACATAAAGGCAAAAAACATTGATAATGTTAGTATGAATATTCTCTCAATGGGAATGACAGGGGATTACTCTGTGGCCCTTGAGGAGGGTGCCACCTGTATTCGGGTTGGTACCGGTATTTTTGGAGATAGAAATTACACCGGTCATCAGCCCGGCCAGAAAGACCGGGAGTAAGAAAGGTATGGTAGAATCATGGGAGTAATGGACAAGTTTTTAAATTACATGAAGCTGAATGGTGAAGAAGAGGATGATTATTACGATGACGACTATCTGGACGATGAGGAGGACGATGTAGCTGTTTCCCCGCGCAAATCTTCGGTGAACCGGTCCAAAAGCGATGATTACGAGGAGCCAGTGGCAAAAAGACCACAGCCAGCCGCCAGCAAGATTACGCCCATCAAGCAGCCCTCGTCACGGCGCATGTCGAACAGCTCCGGCATGGAGGTATGCGTGATCAAACCTACTTCTGTGGAGGAGGCAAGGGAGATTACGGAAACCCTGCTGGCAAATCGCACCGTGGTGCTGAACCTGGAAGGACTGGATGTGGATGTGGCTCAGAGGATCATTGACTTTACCAGCGGTTCCTGCTTTGCCATCTCGGGCAATCTCCAGAAGATTTCCCATTATATATTTATCATCACACCTTCCAGTGTGGATGTATCCGGTGATTTCCAGGATATTTTCGGCGGTTCTTTTGAGATGCCGCTGAATAGTTGACATAACTGGCAAGAAAACAGCGGTGGAGCTCGTTTGTGCGGGCTCCTTTCATGTTCTGGCAAGTGGCGGTATCGAATAAATTATCCTAAGAAAAAATAAACAGAGAGGAAAAGTTATGTCAGAAAGATTACCCATTCTGTACAACAAGCAGCCCTGTTACGATATAGTGTTCACCCAGACCTTTGAAGAACTTGTTCAAGAGCTTCAGGCGATTGACAGCAAAAAGCAGGACGGTCAAATGAAGAATTACCTTGAGTCCCGCCGCATCTGTATTATCACTGACACAAAAGTGGACGAGCTCTACGGGGACGAGGTGCTGAATCTGCTTCGGGGAAAGTGCCTGAAGGCCGTAAAATACGCTTTTCCAAACGGCGAGGAACATAAAACTTTAGATACTGTGAAGGGGATTTACTCTTTCCTGATCAAGGAGGGATTTGACCGGAAGGATCTGTTGGTTGCCCTTGGCGGCGGCGTCGTGGGAGACACCACGGGCTATGTGGCCGCCACTTACCTTCGGGGCGTGGATTTCGTCCAGGTACCCACCACGCTGCTGGCACAGACGGACAGCAGTATTGGTGGTAAGACAGGCGTTGATTTTGACGGATATAAGAACATGGTGGGTGCCTTTAAGATGCCAAGGCTGGTCTATATGAATCTGGCGGTGCTGAAGACTTTGGACGACAGGCAGTTTTTCTCCGGCTTTGCGGAGGTGATGAAACATGGCCTGATCCGTGACGCTCTTCTGTATCAATGGCTCATTGAGAATATGTATGAGATCTGTGACAGGGATCTTGATGTGCTTCAGGAAATGCTTTTGCGCAGTTGTACGGTGAAGAAGCTGGTGGTGGAGAAGGACCCAACGGAGCTGGGGGACAGGGCGCTTTTGAACTTTGGCCACACCATCGGTCATGCCATTGAGAAATACAAGAATTTTGAACTGTGCCATGGGGAGTGCATCGCTCTGGGAGCAGTGGCGGCTGCTTACATTTCCTGGAAGCGTGGTATGCTTTCCATGGAGGAATACTACGAAATAAGGGATATGTATGTGCCTTTTAACCTGCCTATTAGTATTGAGAATATCGATCCTGCTGAAATTTTGCGGCTGACAAAGTCCGACAAAAAGATGGAGTCAGGCCAGATTAAGTTTGTGCTGCTCAAGAAAATCGGTAAGGCCGTGCTGGACAGGACTGTGACCGACGAGGAAATCCTGGCAGCCATCGGCGAAATATATTATAGTGGAGAGGATGCCCATGCGTAAAAAAAATAACATAATTTTACTCATAGATTTACTGGTGATGCTGGCACTCCTGGCCTTTGACCAGTACACAAAATATCTGGCCATTGTCCAACTGAAGGACCAGCCCGCCATCGTGCTCTGGAAGGATGTACTGGAGCTCCAGTATCTGGAGAATCGTGGATCCGCCTTCGGCATGCTCCAGAATCAGAAATTTTTCATTCTGTTTGTGGGATTTGTGTTCATGGGGGTCATTCTGTTTTTCCTGATCAAACTGCCAAAGACAAAGAAATATTATGTGACCCATGTGGCGCTGTCGGCCATCATTGCCGGGGGACTGGGAAATATGATTGACCGTTTCCGCTTTGACTATGTAGTGGATTTTATTTCATTTGTGCTGATCAATTTCCCCATATTCAATGTGGCGGACTGTTATATCGTAGTGTTTACCATTTTGCTGTTTTTCCTGTTCCTGTTTTATTACAAGGAGAGTGACCTGGAGTTTTTGAAGTTCAAGCAGAACAGATACCGGGAGATAAAATAGATGGAGGAGTTTTGTTTTGAGATAACCGAAGAGCTTGAAGATGAGCGGATTGACAAATGCCTCGCCACCCTCATGGATACCTTGTCTCGTTCTTATATCCAGAAAATGGTGAAGGAAGGTCAGGTTACCGTGAATGGAGAGGTGGTGAAAGGAAGCTACCGACTGAAATGTGAAGACAGGGTAGCTTTTTTTCTGCCTGAGGCTCAGGAGCCCGATATCCTGCCTGAGAACATTCCTCTTGACATCCTCTATGAGGACAGTGATGTGATCGTTGTGAACAAGCCTAAGGGTATGGTGGTACACCCTGCGGCAGGTCATTACAGCGGTACGCTTGTCAATGCCTTGATGTATCACTGCGGAAGTGAGCTTTCTGGCATTAACGGGGTTATGCGGCCCGGTATCGTGCACAGAATCGATAGGGATACCACCGGGTCTGTTATTGTCTGTAAGAACGACAATGCCCACAGGGTGATTGCGGAGCAGTTAAAGGAGCATTCCATTACAAGACGGTATATTGCAGTCTGCCAGGGGGTGATTAAGGAGGATGAGGGAGCCATTGACAAGCCCATTGGGCGGCATCCCACGGACCGGAAGAAGATGGCGGTGAATGAGAGAAACGGAAAGCGGGCGGTGACCCATTATCGGGTGCTTCAGCGGTTTGAAAAGTATACTTATATTGAGTGTGAGCTGGAGACGGGACGAACGCATCAGATCCGGGTGCATATGGCGGCTGTGGGGCATCCGCTGCTGGGGGATGAGGTGTATGGGAGCGGGAAGAGCCCGTTTAAGCTGCAGGGGCAGGTGCTGCATGCGAAGACGTTGGGGTTTGTGCATCCGTCTACGGGGGAGTATGTGGAGGTGGAGGCACCGGTACCGGGGTATTTTACGGAGTTGTTGAGGAAGTTGTAATATTTCGCGAGTGACGGTTTCGGGAGACAGGTGTGTCCCCGCAACCTGTTGCCTGCCCATATTTTATTGTTGTAAGGAGTGAGTAAATTATATGCGTGACAGAAGTATGGCGTTGGTAGTGCGCGATAATAAAATACTGATGGTACAAACGTTTAGATTTCATAGATACATAAATGAACTGCCGGGCGGTGGAATTGAAAAAGGAGAGTCACCGGAAGAGGCGGCTATACGCGAATTAAAAGAGGAATGTGGCTTGCATGGGACAATCAACCGTCAGCTTAATACTTTGCATTGGAAAGATGGAAGCACAGAATATGTGTTTTTAGTTGATGTTCCACCAGATTGTGACCCCATTGTCGGAACAGACCCGGAGGTTGCGGATGGAGAGGAACAGGCGATAAAAAACGTACGTTTTATGCAGTTGGATGAATTAAGTGAGAAAGATAGAGCATTTTTATGGTCTTATGGGTTACTGGATGTTGATATTTTTTTTGATATCGTGTTGAGCTGGGGTGATGAGATTTCTTACCCTCTGAAATAAATTCAGGTTTTGATATCAAACTTAAAGGAGTAGGTTGAAAATGGAATTATGGGATGCTTATGATTCATCTTTTGTCAAAATTGAAAATGTAACGCTTGTCAGAGGTGAAGCTATCCCCAAAGATACATTTCATTTAGTGTGCGATGTCTTAGTAAAGCATGTGGACGGAACATTTTTATTGATGAAAAGAGATGATCAAAAGCATTTTGGAGGAATGTGGGAAGCAACTGCAGGCGGAAGTGCATTAGCAGGTGAAAATCCTCCTCAATGTGCAATTAGGGAATTGAAGGAGGAAACGGGGATTATTACAAAAAATCTCGTCGAAGTCGGAAGAGAAGTAAGTGAGGAAACACATTCTATATATATAGAATTTTTATGCATTACAGATTGGAGAAAAGACAATATTTCGCTTCAAAAGGGTGAGACGATAGATTATAAATGGGTATGTAAAGATGAACTGCTGGCTATGAAACAAGACGAATTAGTAACGAAAAGAATGCAAAAATACATAAACGAGTTGCGGTACCCAATAAGCTCTGCCGGAGGATATTTATGAGTGATAACGGCTATGAAGAATATAAAAAGGACTTGTCCCGCAGCCTTAAGGGCAAGGAAAACAACCACCGCGGGAAAGTCCTGTTGATTGTCGGAACATGTTTTTTGGTGTATCTTTTTGTGATTCTTCCTTTCCACGCCGGAAACGTGAGCGAGATACGGGGCGATGAGGTGAAAGCCGGAAGGGAATATTCACCCATACAGGTCTACTATTTTGAAAATTTGCAGATCCTGCATGCCAAGACGGATACGGACGGCAGCCTTTACTGTATCGCCAAATTTCTTGACCGCGACGGGAAGGAATGGCTCCTTTGCTTTACCCCCGGCGATGATAAAAAGCTTGCGGAGCACATTCAGCTGGCGAATTCCTTTGAAAAGGAATTGGATCAGACTGTAAAGGGATATTTTCAGCTCAGATACATGGAGGACCTTTCTTTCGGGGCTGACTCTTACTATAGCGTATATGCACGTAAATACGCCGATTCGGAGCTTTCCAATAGGCTGAACCTGAATGCGGATTTTCTGTGTGAAAGGTATGAAAACTATACGCTGGCGGTGCTTTGCCGCCGCGGCATCCCTCTTCTCAGCGGTATTGTCGGTCTGTTCGGAGTCCTTTATGGCGGCTTTTTGCTGATCCGGAATCCGAAACACAAAATATCATAAATACTTTGGGTTTATGCCCAGCCCGTATACATCATTACAAAACAATTTGCCGCTTCAGCGGCGGAACGGAGGAAGGAATGATCGCATCTACAGAACACAAGCTCTACAAAAAAATCACAAAGAAGGGAACGGACGGGATCTTAAAAACCATTCGCACCAACAAGGGGGGCGGAAAAGGCTTGATCGCCGGCGCAATTGTTCTTTTGGTCTTCACGCTTCCCATTACGATCCTAATGTTACTGACAGGTTCCAGCATCGTCACATCCGTGATTCCGTCAGTGCCCGGTCTTTTGCTGCTCGTATGGGGGATTTATCTCAAGCACAAGAGAACGGCTAACTGGATTTCTTATTATCAAAAGGAAACCGGTTTTTCGGAGGAAGAGATTCAGCAGATCAATCTTGAACTGTCTTCCCCGTCCGTTACGATCGTGACCTGTCGAGTGCCCAATGCCGCTGTCGAAAGTTTTATCGCCGGCTATTTCACGGAGCACTACTTAGTCGTGGACGGAATGGAACCTTATGTACGGCGTCTGGAAGACATCATAGCCGTTGCATTCTCCGACAGTAAAGACATCTGGTACATGGCAATTTTAACCACCCAGGATCAGGAAACCAAGGCAGTCACTCTCTTCACGGAAACCCAAAGGAAGAAAGCTCTTTGCATGGAACTCATGCAGGAGATGCACCGCCGCAACCCCAAGATCCTATGTGGTCAGGAGATTGTCTGCGACGGCAGCCGTTATATACTGGAGCGTGACGGCGCACAGATTCTGCGCCTATATCAGGAGGGACGTACCCTGGAACTCGCAAAGTGACAAAAAACACCGTAATACAAGAATATTACGTCTAAACTGTCAGAAAATATCAGTTGTCAGCCGATAAAAAGATATAGAAATGTATACCATGCAAACGGAATTGCAGAATATGTTCAACGGAATGGAGGTACTTTGGTATGCAGATCAAGGCAATCACAGTAAATTCCGCTAATACAACGGCGGTGCAAAGTGTTCAAAGAAGCAGTACTGCAGTGCAAGTCAATGTCAATAACAATACGTTCAACCCGCATTACAAGGTAACCATCTCAAAGGAAGGAAAGAGGCTCAGCAGCCGACATGCCGAGCAGCTGCAGGGGAGCGCCCAAGGCGCCGCAGTGCAGAGAATGAAGCTGCGCCAGATTGAGGAATCCGAGCAGGACGAAAAAATCACCGATGGGTATCGTGAACGGTTAAAGGACATTGAAAAGCAAATAAGCTCTCTGAACAGGTCTTTTAAGACGGAGGCGGATAGGGAGACTATTGAGAAAGAGCAGAAAATACTTAGAGGTATGCGGGAGCAGAAGCAGACTCAGCTGGAGGAAAATCAAAGACGCGCTGAGGAGGCACGGGAGCTGGCAGCGATGCAGTCAGCGAAAAATCAGGAGGATATCGATAATAATAACCGCAAGCTGTGGACACTCCTAAAGACCTTAGAGGAAGCGGAGAAAGCAGAGGAAGAGCAGGAGGGTGGCGCTATAGAGGATGACAGCGGAAGTGGTACGCCCGAAGCTGGAAATTCCGTGAGCGATACGATTCAGAATTCAGCGACACAGTTTGCTGCAGCTTCAATGAGACGTGATCGAAATGTGACAGAGGGGCTTCAATGGCTTAGCGATTTAGGGCATGAGTATGTTGACTTTGCCAATACGATTACCAACAATATTTTAAAGGAAAGTGAAAAGGTCAGGGCCGCTCTTGATGCCGATGATTTTACGGACGATATGAAAGCTGAACTGGTGGACCACCTTCAGGAGGAAGCTACACTAAGCGGTGGTAGTGTTCAAAGCTATGGAAGTGTTGCATGGTATAGAAATAATGGGCTGCATATCCTTCAGGAAGCGCGGGATTATAAGATACAGCGCATTGCAGACAATCCACTTGCGGGCCTGCAGGAAACGAAAGATAGTATGATGATATCTGCGGCCGATGCTGTCCTTGGGGAGTCAAGGCAGAGTTATCTTGACGAAACATCTAAAAAGCTCCAAGACAAAGTGGAGAAGCTGATTGACGAGCGCAATAGTTTGGATAGGACGCAGGAGGAAAAAGAGGAAGAAGAGAAAGAACAAAAGTTAGAAGAGATAGAAAAGACGGAGAATGTAGAGGATACAAAGGGACTTACGGATACAGAGTCGAAGACAGAGGAAGAGGAAGACGGTCCGGCAGAGGCATTGGAGGAACTGATACAGATGTTGAAATAGACAGAGGGGCATTTGCCCCTCTGAAATATTTTCCTTCATCATTGGATTTGGGTGAAGATTTTGTTGTCTAAAAACTCAAAATGTTGTATAATGTTCATATAATAAAAGTATAAATTTCCAGACAATACTTTTATTCCTTACATAAAAAGAAAGAGAGGGTGTGCGTATGAATACAGTACTCACGATTGGACGTCAGTTTGGCTCTGCGGGACGTGAAATAGGGGAAAAGGTTGCGGAGTATTTCGGTATTAAGTGCTACGATAAGGAGCTTCTCACCCGTGCCGCAAAGGAGAGCGGCTTCTGTGAGGAGATGATCCAGAATCATGATGAGAGACCCACCAACTCCTTCCTGTATAACCTTGTCATGGATACCTATTCCTTTGGTTATAATGCATCCTCCTTTGTGGATATGCCCATCAGCCACAAGGTATTCCTGGCACAGTTTGACACTATCAAGAAGATTGCGGACGAAGGTCCCTGCGTTATCGTGGGCCGGTGCGCGGATTATGCCCTGGCAGATTATAAGAATGTGCTGCATCTGTTCATTTACTGCGATGAGGACACAAAGGTGAAGCGTATCATGGAGAAATACAACCTCACCGAGTCCAAGGCACGTGACATGATTATCAAGAAGGATAAGCAGCGCCAGAGCTATTACAACTATTATTCCTCCAAGAAATGGGGCCGCGCGGACAGCTATGACCTCTGCATCAACAGCAGCGTGCTGGGAGTGGAAGGAACAGTGAAGCTGATTACCCAGTATGTGGAGGATTTCGAGAAGAAAAACGGATAAACTGATACCGGCAAGCACCGAATAGTTATGAGATATTAACAACAGCTTACCGAACGAGAAGGAAAATACCGCAAAATATCATAAGGTTAAGGGGCCACCAGAGGAAATGATACCTGCAATAGCATTGCTTCTGATGCGCTCCTTTTTTGATTCTACGGTCCGTAGAGACGATTCTACGGATAAATCGTTTTGTTTTTCGATTGGCAATGTTATATTGAGCACAGCTGCAGCACAGGATACTGATACAAAACAAATAATGGAGCACCGTCAGAGCGGTAGAATGAGAGGTAATATGGATCAGGTAAAAATCGGTAAGTTCATAGCAGATCTCAGAAAAGAGAAAGGACTGACACAGCGGGAGCTGGCGGAGACAGTGGGTGTCAGTGACAAGACAATCTCAAAATGGGAGTGTGGAAACGGTATGCCGGAAATGTCCATGCTAATGCCTTTGTGCCGGGTGCTCGGGATCAATGTCAACGAACTATTGTCAGGGGAACGTCTGTCAGACGACAGCTATTCCCGGAAAGCGGAGGAAAATATCATGAATTTGATACAGGAGAAAGAGGAGAGTAAAAGACAGAGCAAAAAGCATGTTATCGGTGCGACGCTGACGGTTGTGCTTCCTATTTTTGTGGTACTTTTAGTGATTACATGGACGTTGTTTTTAAGCAGGGGAGCAGATGGGGTGAAAGAGGGATTCAATGATCTGTCCAGTTCCATAGATGCCCTTTTGGCAATGTCAGTCATAACAGCTTTAATGATGAGCGCAACAAGATTATGGATACCGTTCTTTCGGTCATTCGGTATTGTGTTTGGCCGCAGAGACTATACTTTTTCTGAAATGAAGGAGTCTGTTATTGCCCTGCACTTGATGGGAAATGTATGGGTGGTGACAGGTATATTGATCACGTTGATTGGGCTGTTTATGATTTTATTTTATTTTTCGTGGAGAGGGGATTTCATGGAGACTTGGGGAATTCAGTTTGCAATCTCCATTCTCTCACTTGTGTACGGCCTTCTGGGAAAACTTATTCTTTTGCCCATTCAAAGCAGGGTGGAGATATCAGCCTTGAGAATCAATTATTTATCGCAGTAATGTGTGAAATCTTAAACAATTCTTAATGTCTTTTTGTGTTGGATGTGTTGAATTGTAAAATTTCTAATGCTATCATTTAGATGGGGCTGTTGCAAAATAGATATTAATTGTCTATGGAGCAACGGCTCCATTGTCCAAAGAATAAAATGATATTTGGAGGGATGAGTATGCACAGAAGAAAGAGGGACAATTTCCATAAACACATTATTTTGACAATACTTATGGCGTGCTTCCTGCTGACAGTCTGCACTGGTTGCGGGGGACAGAGCCGGGATCCTTCACAGGAAGACGGGACTCAGGTTCTTTCAGACAAATGGAAGAACGGATTTCAGGACAGTGGACAGGACCCCGTTCGGGAAGGAAAAACCGCGGGTGCCCCCTATCACGCCGTGGGTCTTTCAACACCCGTACCGGGGCCAGATTCTGACGAGTCCTATTATCTAATCGCATGCGCTTACAGCGACGAGAGAGTTTTCTTCTTAATAAGTTTAAAATCGGAAGAGGGCTGGACATACTCTCTGAAACAGTATGATATTCAAAGTGAGAGTCTAACGTCCGACATCGGGGTGTTTCAGGAGGAAGGGCTTGAGGGGTATTTTGACGGTCTATGCTTCTGCGGCGAAGAGGAACTCGCGGCGCGCTTTGTGTCGGAGGACGGTGAAGGTATCCCGCAGGAGATCCGGCTTTTTACTTTTGACTGGGAGGGTGAGGAGGCTCGGAACGTCCTGTTGGATTATGCGTACCGGGAACCGGTTTGGGGGCCGATGATGGTCTATGACTCGTTCCTTAGCGACGGGAATTACTTTTATCTTGTCAACTATTTAGAGAGCGGCCTTCTGGTGTTTGACCGTGAGGGAAAGGAAGTGCGGCGGGATATGCCAGATGCCTCGGGAGGCTCTTATTACACGGCGACATGTTCCGCCCCGGACGGCAGTGTCATTGTATCCAGGGCGAATATGGCAAACCAGAAGACCACACTTCTTTACATGCAGGGGGACAGGGAGAACCGGCTGGGGGAGATTCCCGGCGTCAATCATCGAAGAATTGCTTTGAGCGGGGACGGTTCTTTTTACTATTTTGACAGTAATTATCTGATAAGGTGGGACACCTCCACAGGGGAGAAGAAAGTCCTTCTGGATGGCACCGTGGCAGGGATAGATACTGCATGGCTGGAAGCAATTACTTTTTCGGTCAACGATCGTGTTCTCCTGCACAGCTGGAGCAGCACAAACGCGGGCGCACTGGAGATTCTGACCTGTTCCGAGGAAGAGGTGGAGACGGAGGGGAGTCAGCTGGTCTTTGCTGGTGTGCAAGAAATTGTAGATCTGATCTACCGCAATCAGCTGGCGGAATACAGCAAAGAGCATCCCCAAACCCCGGTGGAATTGCAGACACATACGGGGGATCTGGACGCTTATCGCACCAGAGTGATAGCGGATATCCTGAGTGGAGGCGGACCGGATATTCTTCTGCTCAGCAATGAAGATGCCAGAAATCTTTACGAAAACGGCGCTCTGCTGGATCTCACGGAATATCTGGATCCGGAGCTGGAGGAAAAAATCTTACCGAGTGTGCTGGCGCGAGGCAACATAGACGGAAAACTGATAGGCGTGGAACCGACGATATCGGGAAGTGTGATGTTGGTTTCAAACGTGGTCTGGGAGGGGGACAGCTGGACTATTGAGGATGTGGTGAGACTTGCGGACGAGAGAAAACCCCAATATCTCTTTGCGTCACCTAACTACACAAACTCCCCGGGATATATGCTAACGTGGT
>JAFLRN010000029.1 GCA_022511385.1 Acetatifactor sp. | reverse complement strand
ATGAATTTGTCCTTGTCATCGCAATCACCCCGCTTTCCTCTCTGCAATTCATGAAATTAGTATAAACCTTATATGTTTATATGTCAATTGAAACCTTAATGTACGTCCGAGAAATGGCCTACAAGCAGATATTCATCGGTAACAGCATAAGGTTTTTAGGAAATTTAACTGTGAACACCCCAGTTTATTTTCCGCATGCAGTTGTCCAGCGTCATAAATTCCTGTCTTCAAAGCAGATCCAGAAAACACTCACGGGCAAAAATAAGAAAATTCAACACATTCAACAGAGTTTGTAAACTATAATTTAGGGGAGGAAACAACCCATACGAGTCATTTCCTCCCCTTTTTAGGACTAACTATTTCCCGACAGCCACCATCTTAAAATGTAGTTTACAAACAACTGTCACATGAATCAAAGAAGAGATATTGAACTGTTACCCATTCTATGATGTTTTTGTAATAGAGATGGTAAGCCTGGGTATATCGGCATCCTGCAAAGTCCATCCATTCTCCCAGCCCCCCTGACTATCAAACCAGAGCCTGATATGCCAATCTGTCTGATTAGCAAAGCACACATTTTCAAAAGTGACTGTATTACCGCTTACAGTTCCGCCGAAACCACTCCAAGAAGCATTATTCAGCCCATTAATGGTAGCCGTCTCTGCTACGGTCACCACAATCTTGTATGTGGCACCGTTCTCAAATCCGCCCATTGTCATATAATAATTTCCATAATGATCAAAACTTTTCAGAGCGCCGGTCGCATCTCCAACAACAGTCACAACACTGGCACCGCTCGCCATATAAACGCCCTCCGCTACATCCTCAGCAGGAATCACAATTGGTTTCTCGTACATATTAAATTCTCCCTTCTCTAAAACACCTTATGCAGGTTTTCATAGCTCATATCAATGAAAACCTCGCTGTATAGCACTATTATAACACTTTCTATATAATATGTCGACTAGTTCCAATAAAATGTTAATATTTGTTTTTATTTTTTTTGTATGAGCAAGGACTTTCCTGTCATCTCCGAAGGCTGCTCTTTACCCATAATCTGGATCAAGGTGGGGACGATGTCCGCCAGGCAGCCGCCGTCACGGAGAGTATAGTTCTCGTCATAGTTCACCAAGATAAAAGGTACCTGATTGGTAGTATGTGCGGTGAAGGGCTCACCGGTCTCGTAGTCCACCAGCATCTCCGCATTGCCGTGGTCCGCGCAGATAAACATAGCTCCGTCCACCTCCTTGATGGCATCCACAGCCCTGCCAACGCACTCGTCCACAGCCTCCACTGCCTTGATCGCAGCGTCCAGTACGCCGGTATGGCCCACCATGTCAGGATTTGCGAAGTTGATAATGATCACATCGTACTTATTGGAACGGATGGCCTCACAGAGCCTGTCGCATACCTCATAGGCACTCATCTGGGGCTTCAGGTCATAAGTTGCCACATCCTTGGGAGAATTGACAAGCACTCTGTCCTCGCCCTCGTTTGGCACCTCCACGCCTCCGTTGAAAAAGAAGGTCACATGGGCGTACTTTTCGGTCTCCGCAATACGGGCCTGCTTCATATTGTTTGCTGCCAACCACTCGCCGAAGGTGTTGGTGACAGAAATCTTATGGAATGCCACCTGCTTGTTGGGGATGGTGGGATCGTAATCGGAGAAGCAGACATAGGTGATGTCCTTTCTCGGTCCCCTGTCAAAGCCCTTGAAATCATCGTCGCAGAAGGCCCTTGTAATCTCCCTCGCACGGTCGGGACGGAAGTTGAAGAAGATGATGGAGTCGCCGTCCTGCACTGTCGCCACGGGTTTACCGTCCTCCAGCGCCAGGGTTGGCTTTACAAACTCGTCCGTCTCCTCCCTGTCATAGGACTGCTGAATACCGCAGATACCGCACTCCGCAGTCAGCCCCTCTCCCTTTGTCATAGCGTCGTATGCCAGCTTCACCCGATCATAGTTGTTGTCCCTGTCCATAGCATAATAGCGGCCCATCACGGAGGCAATCTTGCCAACGCCAATCCTCTTCATTTCCTCGGTCAGGGCAATGGCGTAATCCTTTCCGCTGGCGGGAGGGGTGTCACGGCCGTCCAGGAAACAGTGCACATACACCTTCTCCAGACCGTTTCTCTTTGCCAGTTCCAAAAGACCATACAGATGGGTATTGTGACTGTGTACGCCGCCGTCGGACAACAGTCCCATCAGATGCAGGGAACTATTATTATTTTTGCAATTCTCCACCGCTGCAAGGAGCGCAGGATTCTCGAAAAATGTGCCGTCCTGTATCTCCTTGGTAATCCTTGTCAGCTCCTGATATACAATCCGGCCTGCACCCATGTTCAGGTGGCCCACCTCGGAGTTGCCCATCTGGCCGTCGGGAAGTCCTACTGCCATGCCGCTGGCATTTCCTCTCACAAAGGGGTATTCCTTCATCAGCTTATCCATTACAGGGGTCTTTGCCAATGCCACGGCATTTCCGTCACTCTTTTCATTCAGTCCATATCCGTCCAGGATCATCAATACAACCGGTTTCTTGCTCATATCAATAACCATACCTTTCCTGAAAATTTCATTTCCTACCTTTCAGAATTATACACTGAAAAAAGCCTTGGTGCAATAAAAAGTTATTGAACAAAACTCTTACGCGACTCCACACCATTTTATAAAATTTTATTCCGTATTCAGATATGCTATCCGTTGCCATTTCTCTGAAAAAACACTATAATTATTAAATAGCAATCATTACATAATAAAAGTTCCATTTCTAAAGAAAACGTTTTGCAACCTTGCGAAAATTTGAATGAACGTGTTGTAGAGGTCTGTGAGAAAATGACAGTGGAACATCCCAATAAGAGAAAAGCAAAATGACAAAACAAAAAATCATCTACCTGACCCCCGCCGAAGCAAGACGACTGGAGGCCTTTAAAAAACGATACCGTGAGGAAGCCCGAAAAAAATTTGAGGAGCGTGTGGCCTTCTTCCACCCACTGACAGGCGGAAACTATACCTCCATTACCATAAGGGACCAGCGGAGCCGCTGGGGCAGCTGCTCCTCCCGGGGAACACTGTCCTTTAATTACCGGTTGATCTTTGCGCCCCTGGAGGTACTGGACTATGTGGTGATACATGAGCTCTGCCATCTGACCCACATGAACCATTCGAAGGATTTCTGGAACAAGGTAGCTTCCGTCATGCCTGAATACAAAATACGGAAGCAATGGCTTCGGGACCATGGTCAGGAGCTGAGCCCGGAAATGCACATGGAGAAACTGGGAATTCCCCTTAAACTAAACTGAGAACTGTCACCGGCCAAAAACACACAATTCATGAAATGGTATATTACATAAAGCTGCGCAAAAAATACAAGCCCCGGTGCAATGCCCTATTTCAGTGCACTGCAGCCGGGTCCGTATTTTTTCACACCGCCTTAGCGGTTTTCATCCACATAAACCTGCGCTCTTCTCTGGATAATGTTAGCCACCTCAGCGGCCCCCTTCTGGTCGGCAAAGAAGGCATCAATTTCTTCCTGAATAATGTTTATGATATCCGTGTTATAGTAATATGCATTGTCTATCGTATAGATGTAATTCACCAGTTTATCTATCTGATCCTGGGTCATAGTATCCAAAACAAAAGACTCGCCGTTCATATAAAAATATTCGTCATGATACTCCTTGTTACCGTCCTTATCAATCCAGTAAGGGCGTTCCAGCGCCTCCTGAGCTTCTTCTTCAAAGATGTCCTTTTGAACAGAGAAATTATAGCGGTTGTTGCTCTCCTGATATTCGTCCGTCAGGTAATAACGAAGGAACTCCCATGCGCCATCCTTATTCTTTGACTTGGATGAAATACAGTAGGCCATGTTGTAATTTAAAAATGCCCCCATTCCGCCTGTGGTGGGAAACCCGACGTAGCTGATGTCCTCACCAAAGGTTCCGTTGAGCGTATAGTTAAACCCTGATATGGAATTAATATAGGCGCTCATCAGGATAGTCCTATCCTCCCTGTACTGGGTCTCATAGTGCATCCACCAGTTCTCTTCATACTCGATCTTCTCAGGAAGGCTCTTGGCAAACTCCATCAAGTCGATAAAGGCTTCCGAATCAAAGGTACACTTTCCCGTTTCCACATCGATAAAATCATTTCCACAATATCTCAGCATCGTGGAGAAGAAATTGGAACGAGTCATGTTTTCCATCATGCTTGTTCCTTCCGGAAGGCTCTTCTGCAGCTCCATCATATCACTCATGGTCCAGGAGGTCCTATCTCCCACAATAGACGACTTGGCAACCATAGTGTTGACATAAAAGCTGGGAATCACATAGTAAAGCTTTCCCTTCACTGAATAAGCATCAAATACATTCTGAAGAAATTCCTCCTGAGACAGCTCCTCATCCTTCTTGATAAAGTCATTAATGTCCGCCAGCCATCCCTTTGCAATATAATTCTCAATTGGAATATTTTCAGTATTGTATGCATCCGCCACCAGGATATCCGGCATACCTCCGGTGATAATATCATTGTTCAGCTTTGTCTGTCCCGCCTCGTTGTCCTCATAGGAATTGTACTCGCTGTAGTCTTTAATGGTGATCCTGTATTCCTGGCTGTTCCTGTTGAATTCAATCACTCTCTGCTTAATATCGCCGCCAAGCCACATTCCCGCCAGTACCAACACCTTCTTGTCCGGAATTTCCTCGGGAGGGACGTAGGTAAACAGACCGGCTTTTAACTTGCTCTGATCATAGTTTTCAAAGAACAGACCCACAAAATGTGTGTCGTCCAATTCGATCACGTCCCGGAGAGAAGTGATATATAGATCCGAATTGATAAAATCCATGATCTTGGTACCGTCCTCGTCTCCCACATTATAAGTATACAGACCTGTATTGGTACTGTAGATCAAATCGGAGCTGTTACCTGTTTTCATCATGCCGTTATAGCCATAGAGAATCTTGCTGGGAACTTGAACCGGCTCGCTCAAGGTGCTTGTAACAGGATCATATTCAGCTGCATACTGCTTGGTCCAGTCCTCGGAGTCACTATAGATCACAAAAAGACTGCCGTTCTCCAGGGGTTCAATCCTCTCGCTGTAATTCAAGACATTAGAGACGTCACTGGAAATCTCCTTCATTTCTCCCATCTTCCCTTCTGGAGACGCGTTGAGAATATACTGGGCTTCACCGGACAAAATGAGCGTAAGTCCGCCATCGGGAGATGCCGTCATCTTCTGGATCCACATATTCTGGGAATCCTCCATCTCTGTTTCCCACCGAACGGTGCCGTCCAGATTCCAACAACAGAGATAGGTTTTGGACACATTGTAGTTATATGCATAATTAGAATAATTATAGTTCCGAATGCCGTAAATGGCGCCGTCGCCGTAGGTAAGGTTATCAAGAGAGGTATATTCCCAGGTCTGATCGCCTACCCAGAAGTCATCGTCCACAGCCATATCGTCATCCAAAAAGGAATCATCGTCCATGCCCATATCGGGGTCAAAATCCGCATCGATGCCCGTATCGCCGTCAATATTTATATCAACATCCGTATCTGCATCGAAATCTGTATTATCAATGTCAACATCCGTATCCTCAATAACCGGATCATCTGCAGGATCTCTGGGAGCAGAAAGGGGCATTACCTCAACAACCCCAATCTCAGGAAGCGTCACATCTCTATCTTCTGTTCCATCCTCCCAGGAAGAACCATTGCTCATCTCCTCTTCCGTGATGACTGTATTATTGATCTCCAGCTTTGTATTCCTTGCATCAGTGCCGTCGTCGTTAAAGGAGAGCAGGTAATAATCTATGTAATAATCTTCGCTGTAATGCTCCACCTGCATCAGCGCATAAATCCTTCCCTCCGCATGGAAAGAGCCGAGCATGTAGGTATAATCTCCTTCCGGATTCGGAATACTAAACTCCTGATAGCTGTACACATTTTCCTTCGCAAGCGCATTATTTTGCTTGTTGGATCCCCCACAGGCGGTCAGGCCCCCCACTGCCAGGGTGAAGGCAACAAGTGATATTATTGCCCTCTTAATCCATCTTTTTTTCATAATTCCCTCCGTCTGTGCGTCAAACCGCACACTTATATGTTTATTTCTCTTCTTATGTTCTTTTCAGCTTTTACTTTACTCTTTCTTCCTTTACTCTTTTTTCTCTCTTTTCCTTTACTCTTTTTTCTTTTATCGCTTTTTCTTTTATTGGCTTTTCTTTTATCGGCTTTTCCGTGTCCGCTTTTTTCAACCTGGCCGTATGACGCTTTGCATACATCTTATCTTTCAGCCGCTCCAGCCTATCCTTCAGGATCCGTACCTTATCCTTGATGGTCCATCCCTTGTGCCGCCACCAGCTGATGAACAGCCCTAGGGCTATTGCCACAGCATAGACCAGAAACAGCATCTCAAAGAATGTCAAAAGCGCCAGAATGTCCTCATAGCCTCTGGCAATATTCTCCCAATATGGATAGATGATCGCTTTGCCGTTCATGGAACGAAGCCCAAACTGTGTAAGCAGTTCAAGTCTTGACAAAAGGGAATACCGAGTTGTATTTTCAACCACTTCCACCGTTTGGGGATTGCTGCCGAAACTCTCACTGACCATATTTTCCGCAAAGCTCGTGACAGGATTTGGCATCACAACCTCATAATGGTTGATGCCGTTATTCTGTCCCAGTTCCGTCAGAGTCTTATAGGATACAAATACCAGAGTGCCATCCAGTCCGGCAGCTTCCGCAAGCCGCCCCTTGGGTCGTTCAACTACTCCCACAATGATATGCGGCACATTGCCGATAAATACCGTCATCCCTGCCACGTCGCTGGCACCAAACAGCTGCCAGGCCACATCGCGGTCTATGACACAGTAATCCTGCATCAGATCATTTCCTGAAAAATAAGAACCTGACACAAGTGTCATTGGATGGAACAGGAAAAAATCACCGCCAATCCCAATGGCATTTGTCTGCACATAGCCCTTATCACTGGTGATGAATACGCTGCCGTCTGCGCTATAGGCATCAACCCACAGTCTTGCTCCGGGGTTTTCGGATTCCTGTATCACAGAGGCCTCCGCCAGCTTATTGTCAATGGAATGCTCAAAGCTCAGAATCTGATTCTGGTCAATATTCGAATCCACTGAAAAGAAACAGCTTACCTGGGCCGCATTACCGTTTTTGCTCCACCGTTTTGCCATCTGCTGGGACTGTTGAACACCGCTGAGATGACCGATGACGAGAAGCAGGATCAGAAAGATACATAAGGATATCGCCCCGCTAATACCCAATATTCGTTTCTTCATTGCTCGCCTCATTTCATCCGGATTAATTAATCGGTCAGTCTCACCAGCTGTCCTGCATCCACAGGCTGGGTGGATGTCGTGATCACATACTCATACCCGTAAAGAGCGCCGGAAATAGCGGACTTGGTATCATCGCTGGCCAGCACTTCCACATCCACACGGGCAGCGCTGTAGCGGTTGCCGAGCGGAGTTGACCGGGATTCTACGATCAAGATAAACTTTCCGTTATTGTCCTCCCTGATGGCGCTGTTTGGCACAACCAAATCATAATTTGCGCTCTGCTGACCCACTGACACACTAAAGGTCTGGCCGGCAACAACGCTTCCGCTCACATTAAAGGTGAGAAGCTTGTTCTGTCCGGGATTGTTGGGATCCGGCTTGATGCTTGCCAGCACCACCTCTACATCATAATACCACCAGGAATTCACAAGCTCTGCCCGATCTCCCACAGCCAGTCTTCTGGCCTGCTCGTTGGTGACGGAAAAGCTCATGGTAAAGCCCTGTCCCTCGGGCTGGATCACTGCTACTGCAGAACCGGCCGTGGCAGTCTTTCCAGCTGTCACATTGACAGCTGTGATGGTACCGGAAATATCCGCCGTGACGGTGGCATCAATGGCCTTTTCCGTCAGCTTGTCGACCTCCGCCTGAGCCTTCTCGACAGCTTTCTGGGCGTTGGCAATGTCATCCAGCTTATCCTCCAAAAGCTTCTTGTTATCCAGCATATTCGTCAATGCTTTCAAATTCTCATCCGCATCAGAAACGGCCTTAGCCGCTGCTGCCTCGTTTTTTTGTGCAGCATACAATTCCACTTCAAGAGCAGATTTCTGACTCAACAGATTTGATACTGTCTGATTGATAGTATCATATTCCTTCTGGGCCTTATCCAGCGCTGCTTTCTTCTCCTTGCTTTCTGCATCATTCCCACTGACACTTTGGTACGCGGACTTCGCAGCATCTAACTTTGACTTGGCAGCATCCAGTCGTGGTCTGTCCCATGTCAGCTGCGTATCAAAATCTTTTATTTTCTGGCTTATTTCCGCAACCTTATTCGAATAGGGCTTCAGAGCATCCTGAGCCGCAGTAAGCGCTGCCTGGGCGTCATTGATCTGCTGGCGGTAAGTATTGGCAGAAACATTTCCGTTTGCCGCCTGGATATCCGCTGCGCTGATGTTGGGATTCAGGATTGCGTCATTATACCTGTCCCTGGCATCCTTAAGCGCCTCCCGGGCGTTCTCCAACGTCTGCTGGGCGATCTTCAGCTCCTCACTTTCCGAATCCTCCAGATACAGGATCACATCCCCCTTCTGAACCTCATCGCCAACCCGAACCGCCACACTGGCTACCTTTCTGGACTCCGTAATCTCTACATAGTAGGGATCGCCGCTCTCCACCACGCCGGTTCCGCGGATCTTAGCGGTAATGGAGTCTGACATGACGTACTGGGTAGCCACCTCGGGCAGCGAGTAGTTCATGATAGTGTTGGAGAAAAAGGTCAGCACCAGCATCACCGAAAGAAAGATGATCGCCGCTGTCTTGACCCACTCCCGTCTCTTGTTTCCTTTTTCGTTCATCGCACTCTCTCCTCACGTTACATGATTCTATGAAATATAACTCTATTCCGCATTAGTATGCAATCTATCCCTTAATACCGCCCTGATAAGTGATACCGTCCACCAAATATTCCTCTCCGTACAGGAAGATCAAGAGGCATGGCACCATATAGATGGTAGCCACGGCGAAAGCCAGACCGATCTCACCGGCGTTGATCTTACTAAGAAATACCGACAGGGGATGGGTCTCCGCATCCGTCAACAGGATCAAGGGCTGCTCCACCATGTTCCAATAATCGATAAACACCAGAATGGCTGCAGAACAGATCGCTCCTTTACAGAGCGGCAGGCATATCCTTCTATATATCTGCCACTCTCCCGCGCCGTCGATCCTTGCCGCCTCGATCACCGAAGTTGGTATCCTTCGCATGAACTTTGTCAGCAGATACACTGCAAAGGGCGAAAAGATGCCAGGCAGCCAGATGGACCAATAGGTATCCAGTATATTCAGCCAGTCACTGACCAGATAATTGGGCACCAGCGTGACCTGATAGGGCATCAGCATCAATATGATATAGGCAAAAAAGATGATCTGCCGGATCCGCCCCTGGTATCTGGCAAAGCCGTAGGAAGCCAGGGAAGCCGTGATCAGCTGGAAAATGACAATGGGTCCCACCAGGATCACGGAATTCCAGAATTTTAAGAGATATTCCGGACTCTTGAAGAGCACGGTAATATACTGGCTGAAGGACACCATATCCGGTATGAATTTCAGGTTTACCTTCTCGGAAATATAAACTTTTCCGCCGGTGGAGTTGGTGGCGAACACGGAGCCGTAGTTGGAGGATATCTCCGAGGACGCCATAAAAGAATTGCTTATCGTCAAAACGATCGGCATCAGGAACAGAAGGGCAAAGGTGGCTGCGACAATGGTGGCCATGGCAATTTTTGTGATGCCCCACGCCTTCCGCCTTTTCACACTGCTCCCGCGCACTTTCTTCTCTCCGCCTTCCCGGACGGGCCTGTTCTTTCTGCTCATCCCTCCACATCCTTTCCAAAGCGGTTTTCTGCGATAAACAGCAGGCCGATGATCACGATCATCACCAGGCTCATCAGCACAGCTGCAGCCGACAGGGCCTGATAATCTATGGATTTAAACTTATTGTTCATAAAATGCTGCAGCAGGTAGATCGTATCATAGGGATAATCACCTGTCAGCAGATACACCTCCCGGAATACCTTGAAGGAATTAATTAATGACATAATCGTCACAAACAAAAGTGTGGAGGACAGATACCTGATCTTTATGTAGAAAAAGGTCTGCAATGATGTTGCGCTCTCCAGCCTTGCCACCTCCAGAATATCCTTTGGGATGCTGGCAAGGGCAGCCATGAACAGGATCATGTTGTAGCCGAGATTCTTCCACAAAAACAGGATCACCACCACCACCTGGGCATAATCCGACTTCAGCCAGTCGATCTTATCCGCGCCAAATACGGCCAGGAAATCGTTCACCGCTCCGTTATAGTGAAACAACACCTGCCAGATCAGCACGATGGACGCCACCGGCACCATCATGGGACTCAAGAAAAAGGTTCGGAACTGACTTCTAAAGGGAAGTTTTGCCTCCAGAACGATTGCCAGGATCAGCGACAGTACCACCGCCAGGGGCACCGCCACGATGGAAAAGGTGGCCGTATTCTTCACTGCTCTCATAAAGGCGGCGTTGTGTATGATGCTGCTATAGTTGTCAAAAAATACAAAGCTTCCGCTGATGGGGTTATCCACCAGAGAATAATACATGACAACGATAAAAGGCAGAATGAAAAAGAGAAGTACGCCAATAAAGCTGGGGGCAATAAATGCCCCTGAGCTCAACTTGATCTTCCGGGTGACGCGGGAGGTCTTTCCGCGCTTTGGTTTTTTCTGTTTTGACTTCACTTCTGACAGCATTAGCTGTTCCTTTTTCTGTTTTCTGCTCACTGTCTGCCTCGTTTCATACACCTATCTATTTTCATCCACATAGACCTGTACGCGGCTCTGAATCGTAGATGCTGCGTCATCCACAGACTTCTGGCCCTGGAAGAAAGGTGCGGCTTCTTCGTTTATGATGGACATGATCTGTTCGTTGTCGTCGGAGCCCATTCTGGCGGATTGGATCAGCTCCAATACCATATCTACTTCCTCCTGGGTGGGAACACGGTAATAATATTCCCAGTCATCCCAGCCCCAACCCTTGGAGCCTCCTCCTACAACCATCGGATTACCATGTGCATCCAACATGGGTTCTCCGTTTTCATCCAGGACATACTCCACATTGACTTCCTCATCCGCCATGCGCGCCAGCTCGCTCCTGCTGTTGGGGAAACCCCATCTGGAATAGCGGTTTTCCTCCCAGGTCAGATAACTCTCAATAAAGGCCCATGCCCCCT
Organism: Acetatifactor sp.; assembly: GCA_022511385.1. Classification (GTDB taxonomy): domain Bacteria; phylum Bacillota; class Clostridia; order Lachnospirales; family Lachnospiraceae; genus Acetatifactor. The sequence continues at coordinate 19,193 of JAFLRN010000029.1, read as the reverse complement.
CCTTCACTTGGGAGCGCGAGGTAATGGCATACGCGCCTCTTGGTGCCAGGACCGCACCGCTGCTGCCGTCACTGTTGGGATAGCCGATGCATGTCACAGGGCCGCCAAACATTTCCAAATAAAGCTGCATATCATCCAAATCGTCGACTGTGAACTCACTCAGAAGCACTTCGCCCTTCTGGATTCTCTCCGGCATGGACGCCTGCCCATCCCCATTTGTCATTTCCTCATAACTCGGGAATCTGCCCACAAATTCAAGCAGCGCTTTAAATTCATCCGAGTCAAAGCTGCAGGTTCCGGTCTTCCAGTCCACAAAGGAATCAGCATTATAAGTAAGGCAACATCTCATAATTTCTTCTTTATACATCCGGTCAAAAAGCTGTGCCGCCGGATGAGCGTCGGCGAATGCAATCATTTCCTCCAGAGTCCAACCCATCTTTTCTCCCACCTGGGCTGCACTGCCTATGATCGTGCTAACCGTAAATCTTTTCGGTATGCAGATCAGCCTGTCATCATAGGTATAAGCGTCCAGCACATTTTCAAGCTTGTCACTGCGGTCCAGGCTGCTCTTTTCCAAATAAGGGCTCAAATCCTCAAATACACCTTTTGCTGCCAGCTGCTGCACGTTAATACCGGAAAGGCAGAGAATGTCAGGACAGTTGTTAGAGATAATATCACTGTTCAGCCGGGTCTGGGCGTCCGAAACACTTGTTTCGGACCAATTGTCATAATCTATGTAATGTCTGATGGTAACATGATAGGTATCACTGCTCTTGTTAAAATCGACAACGGCAGCCTCAAGTTCCGAATCCTGATACATCATCCCCAGCACGATCTTCTGCTTCTGTTTCACCTCGTCGGCGCTTACTCTGTTCAGTGCCACCATGCCGCTTTCATTGCTGTTCCAGTCCTCATATACAGCCACAATGCGGCCATCTGAAAGAACATTCAGCGCCCTGATGGAATCACCGTTAATGTCACAGTCCAGCCAATCGAAAAGCAGCTCTTTTTTCTGGTCTTTCATGCGATACATATACACGGAAGTCCTATCATGCACCACAAAATTTTCTTCTGCATCCTGTGCCATCATTTCTGCAGAAGGGAAATCAGTATAACTGCTCTCCAGGCTCTTTTTTTCGAAATTGATCACTGACAGCTCAGTGCTGCTGCTGTTTCCGTCATAGCTTGTAACCGCCGCGTAGACACGACCGTCCGTTCCCCTGCAATAACAGTTGATCCATCCGCCCATACCGAACCCAAGGTTCACGTTTCCGGAAGGATTTCCCTCTGCATCAAAAAGCCACATAGCTGAATGTTCGGATATATAAATCCTGCCCTCACCATCTACAGCAATACTGTCCAGATAGCTCTCGCCTTCCAGAATATCTGTAAAATCTCTTACAAACAGCTCTTTGCCCTGTGTGTCATACTTTGCTACCATGTAAGTGTTGTTGGAAATTCCGGTAGCCTCGTTCCAATCCCAAATAACCAATGCAGCGTACAGACAGCCGTCAACACCGATAGTCCAACAATCCAGGTTCACACCCTCCGGAAGCGACAGCTCCACCTCATCCGCAGTGCCGTCAGAAAGAGAATAACGGTGCAGAAAAGAAGTATGTGCCCTCGTTTCTTCATCCCAAGTATCGGAGATATAATACAGGTTATCCTCCACCAGACGCACATCATACCATCTGATATCCGCCGCCCCTTCCAGGGAGAGAAACTCCGGTACGTAAACCCACCGGTTTCCGGCAACATCCCCACTCTTTCCGCAGGCAGCCAGCCCCAGGGCAAGCAGCGCTGAAAGTGTTAGAGGCACAAGCTTATATTTTAAGAACTTTAATACGCGATTCATAATATGTTCCCCTTGTTGTATTGGGCCTAAATGCTTGCAAAAATACCATATATTATACATTCATATCACAAGCAAGCCTATTATACCACATTTACAGAAAAACGAACCTTAAGATTTTATGAAGTCTTTCAAAATCCTGTAATATATTTGAAATTACTTTTAATAATTTTCGCTCACATAGACCTGCATGCGGTTTTGGATGATGTCTGCCACCTCATCCACGGATTTCTGGCCCAGAAAGTAGGCGGCCACCTCCTCGTCAATGATGACACGCATCTGGTAGTTAGGGTCGCCTTTTCCTTTTGTCGATCGAATCAGTTCCAGAACCATGTCAACTTCCTCCCGGGTAGGGGCGCGGAAATAATACATCCAGTCACCCTCACCAACACCGCCGTAGTCTTTTCCCACTACTTTGGGATTACCATTTTCATCCAGAACCGGCTCGCCGTTCTCATCCAGCACATACTCCACATTGACCGCCTCTTCTGCCAGACGTTCCAGCTTACTCTTTCTGTTAGGCAGATCCAAGCCAAAGTATGAGGAGTGATCCCAGGAAAGATAACTCTCAATAAAGGCCCACGCGCCCTCCTTGAGCTTGGAGCGAGTCATAATAGCATATTGTCCACTGGCAGAGAATGACGCTACGCTGTCTCCGCGGATATTGGGATATCCGATACATGTGATTTCCCCGCCAAACTGCGCCTTGTAATACTGTATATTCTTATCTATGTTATAAACGCTTTTTTCGATCAACAGCACTTCTCCGCTCTGGATTTTCTCCGCCGTGGACCGCCCTGCATCATAGGTCATTTCATCATAACCCGGGTACCGGCCAATAAACTCCAGCAGACGCTTAAATTCATCCGAATCAAAATGACATGTCCCTGTCTCCCAGTCCACAAAGGAATTCACATCCAATAGGAATAAGAGCAGCTTTTCCCTGTATGTTCCATCAAAGAGACTTGCTTCAGGATAAGCCTCCGCCAAGGCAATCACATCCTCCGTGGTCCATCCCATCTCTTTCCCCACCTTGGCTGTGCTGCCGATAACAGTATTGATGCTGAAAGTATCTGGTATGCAGATCAGCTTGCCACCGTAAGTAAAATCCTCCAGAAGGGTTTCAAACATATCATCACGGTCTATACTGCTCTGTTCCAGATAGGGGGTCAGATCCTCAAACACGCCGTTTGAAGCCATCTGACGCACTTCCATGTAGTAATTATCCAAATCGAGAAGGTCCGGGCAGTTATCCGAGACAATATCAGCATTCAGTCTGTTCAGCGCATCCTCCAAATGCTCATAATCTTTCAGATACTGCCTGACAGTAACATGATAATCATTGCTGCTTCTGTTAAAGTGCACAACATACGAATTATCCACCCCGGTCAGCGTACCCAGAACCACCTCCTGTTTCGCTGTCACCTGGTCAGCCCTTACTCTGTTTATCACAATGATTCCCTGATCGTCCACATTCCGGTCCTCAAAGGCTGCGACCATGCGTCCGTCGGACAACGTGCCGAAACCCGTCACATAACTGCCCTGCACATCGCAATCCAGCCAGTCAAAGAGCTTCTCCTTCTCCTGGGTCTCCTCATTATATATGGACACGGAGTTTCCGTCATTGATCAGGAAACTCCCCTCTGCGTTCTGTATTATCTCTGTTACGTCGGGGAATCCCGGAAGTTCTTCCTCCAGGCGCTTTCCTTCAAAATCCACAGAAAACAGTCCGGTTGCGCTGATACTTCCGTTGCAGCCTTTGACTGCCGCATAGACACAGCCGTCCGATCCCCTGCAGTAGTCTTTGACCTGGCCGATCACGCCGGCATCCCGCAGTTTTATATTGCCGGCAGGGGCTCCCTCTGCATCAAAGAGCCATATGACATCTTTCTCCACCGCATAAATCCTGCCCTCTCCGTCCACCATAAGTCTATTGGGAAAGCTCTCCCTTTCCAGGAGCTCCGAAAAGTCTGTGACAAACACCTCTTTCCCCTGAGCATCGTACTTTGCCACCATATATGCATTGCCGGAAATGCCGAGAGCCTCACTGCCGCCCCAGACAGCCAATAACGCATACAGACAGCCGTCTTCGCCGATATCCCATCCTGTCAGATTGGTCTCCTCCGGCAGCGGAAGCTCCAGCTCCCCGGTCCCCCCGTCCAGAAAGGAATACCTGTGCAGAACCGGATAATATTTTTCCGTCTGCTCGTTCCAGCCGTTGGAAGTATAATATAGCTTGTCCCCTCCAAAGCTCATTTCTCCCTGCCAATTGATATTTCCTGCGCCCTCTGTCTGCAGAAATTCATGCACATAGACCCAGTCAAAATCAATATCGCTCTCCGGCTCTCTTCCGCAGGCAGTCAGCCCCAGGGCAAGCAGTACGGCCAGACTCAGGGAAATCAGCCGATTTCCGAAAAGCTTTCGTATTTGTTTCATAAAATGATCCCTCTCAAAAACCCCCGGTAACTGTCATTTCTGCTGCCGGCAAGTGAAATCTGCCATCATGCTTGCCTCATTCAGCTATTCTCACTCACATAGATAGACGCACGCCTCTGGATGATCTCCGCCACCTCGTCCACGGTCTTCTGGCCCTGAAAGAAAGCCTCCGCATCCTCACTGATAATCGACTTCAGCATTCTTTCGTCTGCCGATGTATGACTGCTTTTCCCTGTCCGGATCACATCCAGTACCTGATCTATTTCCTCCTGAGTCGGAACATGGGATCTAAACCGGGAGCCGCCATAGTCGTAAGTCTTTTCCGTTGTTTCCTCAATCATTTTCTCCAGTTTACTCCAGCTGTTGGGAAAACCGTAGCGGTACATGTCATTTCCTTCCGTCAGATAGTATTCGATGAATTCCCATACACCGTCTTTGACTTTTGACTGGGATAACATCATCGCTGTACTTTGTGTCATGAGACTACTTTCGGCACTGCCATCCGACGTAGGAGATCCGATCGCGGTCACCTCTTCCTGAAATCTCTCCTGCACCTCCTGAATACTCGCAAAATCAGAGATCTCTGTGTTTAGTAACAGGATTTCTCTGTTTCTAAGCTTCTCCGTCAGGTTTGACCCGCTGACGGGACTCTCCAGTACAGGCCGTTTCGCCACAAACTCCAGCAGACTCTTGAACTCCTCGCTGTCAAAGCTGCAGGAAGCCGTTTCCCAGTCCACATAATCATTGATATCCATGCAGAAAAATAAAATATTACTTTTGTACATAAAGAAATTACAAAGCTTCGAGTCGGGATTTGCCTCCAAAAGCGCGATTACATCCTCATAAGTCCATCCCATCTCCTCACCGACCATGGCAGAGCTGCCAAAAAAGGTGTATAGACTAAAGGAAGCAGGAATGGATACCAGGATTCCGTCATAAGTTTCTGCGCTGAGTACGTTTTCTATCAGATCCTCCCGATCCAGGACACTGCTCTGATCCAAATACGGATTCAAGTCCTCAAACGCGCCCATGGATATCAGTTCTTCCACTTCCGTATGCAGGCTAAAGGAATCTAAAATGTCAGGGCCGTTTCCGGATATGATATCAGCGATCAGCCGGGTTTTGGCCGCTTCTACTTCCTCTTCCGAAACATTACGATCTTGCAAATAGTTCTTCACAGTGATATGGTACCTGTCACTCTTGCTATTAAAAGTCGTAACTGATGCCGGCAGATCCGGCTGGGGAAAAAGCTGTGCAAGGACAATTTCCTGCTTCTGCACCGCCTCCGCCACATCCACGCCGGACAAAAGCGCCACACCGCTGTCGTTTGTCTGCCGTTCCCGGTAGAACACGGCAATCCGCCTGTCAGATAAAATACCTACTGTGTCTACGTCTGAAACATTGATACCGCTGTCCGTCCAGGCAAAAAGCTGTTCCTTCTCCTGCGTATTCAGATTATATGTGTACACTGCCATACCGTCATATGTCACAATATTTCCTGCGGCATCAAATGTTAAAGAATTACCCGAAGACGGAAAATCCGCATATCCTGCCCCCAGCTTTCCTGTCTCAAAATCCACCTGATACAGTGTAGACTCATCGTTCGGCCCATTGCTCTTGGTACCGGACAGGTAAACCTTTCCGTCGCTGCCCCGGCCAAAACTGCCAGAATAAAGGCTGTTACCGAAAACCCCACTGACAGTGCCGCAGGAATTCCCATTCCCATCAAAGAGCAATATTCCATTCTCCGTAAAGAGATATGTCCTTCCCTGGTCATCCACAGCAATTCTCCTGTAGTAAAACTCCCCATCCGGGAGCAGCTCCGTGATATCCCGCCAGAAAGCCAGTTCTCCCGACGCACTGTATTTCACAAGAATGGTTCCCTCACTGCCAGCCTCCGCAGCCTCTTCAGATCTCCACCCATAAAGCACAAAGTATGTACTGCCGTCCGCCCCCAGCGTCCAAATATTGATCATGGATGCCGTGTCCTTAAACGGCAATTCCACCAGGGTGTCCTTGGTCAGGGAATGGCGGTGCAGCACAAGTTGGGAAGCGCTCGCCTCTTCCTCCCAGGACAGTACGGGATGGCAGAGCACATCTCCATCCAGAAGCGCCTCATACTGCACCTCATCCCCCAGTTCCAGATATTCCGGTACATAGACAAGGGCAGGTGTATTGTTGGTTTCATTACCCTGCCGGTTCCCGCAGGATACTAAGCTTAAAACCAAAAATACGGAAAGAAAAAGGGCTTTGATCCTTCTCATTTGGATTCCTCCTAAAATGAATTCATATTGTATATAAACATTCTATCACACCTAATTCATATTGTATACAAACATTCTGTCACACCTGATTTAACTATTCTCACTCACATAGATTGACACCCGCCTCTGGATGATCTCCGCCACCTCATCCACGGTCTTCTGGCCCTGGAAGAAAGCCTCCGCCTCTTCACTGATGATGTTCCTCAACGTTTCTTCGTCTGCAGATAAACCATATTTTATCCTTTTGCCAGACCGAATGATTTCCAGTACCTGATCGATCTCCTCCTGCGTCGGAATGTGGGTTTCAAACCGATAGCCGCCCATGTCATACCCGAACTGTATTGCCGGCACTGGATCGCCGTTTTCGTCATATACCAGATTTCCGTTAAAATCCATTTTTTGTTCTGATGCCTTTTCGATCTCTTCCTCCAGCTTGCTCCAGCTGTTTCGAAAACCGTAGCCGTATCTGTCATCCGCTTGTGTCAGATAGAATTCGATAAATTCCCAGGCTCCGTCCTTCACTTCGGACTGGGATAACATCGCCACCCCATCCTGCATCTGGATAGAACAGTTGGCGCTGCCATCTGATGCAGGAGCGCCGATGGCGTTCACATTCCCCTGAAATCTTTCCTGCAGCAGCTGAATATCCTGAATATGACTTATGCTGCTGTATAACAGAAGGTTTTCTCCGCTCTGTATCTTCTCAGTCACCAATGGCCATCCGCCGACCTCAAGGGCGTTCTCCTCCGGAATATACACCTGTGCCACAAACCGAAGCAGACTCTTGAACTCCTCGCTGTCAAAGCTGCAGGTGGCCGTTTCCCAGTCAATATAATCGTTGAAATCCATGCAAAAGAACAAAGTACCTGTTCTGCCCATGTTATACGTAAGAGCTGAACCGGGATTCGCCTCCAAAAGAGCGATTGCATCTTCAGGAGTCCAGCCCATCTCCTCTCCCACCTTGGCGGAACTGCCAAAGTAGGCACTCAAATCAAAGCAAAGAGGGATGGACACCAGGATACCGTCATAGGTTCCTGCGCCCAGCACGCTTTCTATCATGTCCTCACGATCCAGAACGCTGCTTTGATCCAGATACGGATTCAGATCCTCAAAGGCACCCATGGCAGCCAACGTTTCCACTTCATTCTCCAGAAAGAGAGGATTTAAAACATCAGGACCGTTTCCTGAAATGATATCTGCAACCAGACGGGTTTTGGCCGCTTCTACTTCCTCTGTGGAAGCATTCGTTTTACATAAGTTATTTATGGTAACGTGGTATCTGTCACTCTCTCTGTTAAAAGCCGTGGCTGCCGATGACAGGGATGGATTGGGAAAAAACTGGGTAACAACAATCTCCTGCTTCTGCGGTACCTCCGCCACGTCTACGCCGGACAATAGCGCCACACCACTGCTGTTTTCCTGCCAATCACGGTAGAACACGGCAATCCGCCCATCGGACAAAACACCTACCGTACTGACGGCTGCAGCATCGATACCGCTGTCCGCCCATGCAAAGAGCCGTTCTGTCTCCCGGCTTTCAAGATTGTATGTGTACACTGCTGTATCATCGTATGTCACAATGTTTCCCACGGCATCCTGTGTCAGGGAATTTCCTGCAGACGGAAAATCTGCATATCCGGCACCCAGCTTTTCCGTCTCAAAATCCACCTCATACAGCGTGGATCCGTCGCTTTGTCCGTTGCTTACCGTACCGGACAGATAGACCTTTCCGTCGCTGCCCCGGCCAAAGCTGCCGGAATAAATGCTGCCGTTTACGGCCACGCTGACCGTGCCGCGGGGATTGCCCATCCCGTCAAAAAGCAGAATCCCCATCTCCGTGAGCAGATACGTCCTTCCCTGGCCGTCCGCCGCAATTCTCATGCGGTAACCGTCCCCGCCTGGGAGCAGCTCCGTGATATCCCGCCAGAAAGCCAGTTTTCCCGAGGCACCGTATTTCACAAGAATGGTTCCCGTACTGTCGACCTCCCCGGCCTCTTCAGAACTCCACCCATACAGCACAAAGTATGTACTGCCGTCCACTCCCAGCGTCCAAACATCAATCCCTGCTGCTGTATCCTTTAACGGCAATTCCACCAATGTGTCCTTGGTCAGGGAATGGCGGTGCAGCACAAGCCGAGAAACGCCCACCCCTTCCTCCCAGGATAGTACGGGATGGCAGAGCATATCTCCATCCAGCAGTGCAGAATTCTGCATAAAACTCTCACTCTCATCCCCCAGTTCCAGGTATTCCGGCACATAGACAAGAGAAGGCGTATTTCCATTCTCTACATCCTGTTTTTTCCCGCAGGCCGCCAGACCAAGGACCAGCAAGGCAGCCAGGGCCAAAGAAATCAGTCGGTTTCCGGAAAGCTTTATTGTATGTTTCACAGAATGATTCATCTCCAAATTTCCTCCTGTTTTTATTCAGCTGTTTTTATTCAGCTGTTTTTATTCAGCTGTTCTCGCTCACATAGATCGATGCCCGGCTCTGGATAATTTCAACCACCTGGTCCACAGTCTTCTGGCCCTGGAAGTAAGCCTCCGCCTCCTCATTGATGATATTCATAAGCTGTGTGCTATAGTATTCCATAGGCTTTCCGTGATCGATCATATACCGTATCATGTCGATTTCATCCTGGGTGGGGAGCCGGTAGGTATAGTACTGACCGTTGCCAAGGTTCAGCTGGTGACTTATTTCGTTGCCGTTTTCATCCAGATCGATCTCCATTGCTTCCTCCATCATTTCGTCAAACTTTTGATCGATCACGGGGAAGCCCAACGAAAATCTGTGGCCCTCTCTTGTCAGGTAATTCTCTATAAAATCCCAGGCAGCCTCCTTTGCTTCTGATTTGGCGGAGACAGCCAGAGCGTCTGAGCCGTAGAATGTATACACAGGACTTCCATCAGGGGAAGGATAGCCCAAAGCCGTCACACCTCCCGGGAAGGGATCCGCGTATACCTGTACATTCTCCACTTCATACATATCAACTTGCATCAATAACAATTCTCCGTCACGGACCTTTTCCCTCCACGGCTTCTGATCGGCCTCACTGTTATTCGTTTGAGGCTTGGAAAAACGGGCCGCAAACTCAAGAATCCTCTTAAACTCATCCCCGTCAAAGCTGCACGTCCCATGCTCCCAGTCCACAAAACTGTCCATGGAGTAGGAAAGACAGAATTTCATAATGGCTGTGCCAGTGGCTTGATTCAGAATCTCTGCTCCCGGATGTGCATCCGAAAAGGCGATCACATCATCTATGGTCCAGCCCGTCTTATCTCCCAGCTCTTTGGCACTTCCAAAAAATCCCTGTATCTGGATCACAGCCGGAATCGTAACCATAACGCCCTCATAGGTATAAGCATCCAGCACACTTTCAAGCATTTCCTCCCGGTTCAGGACCTCACTATGCTCCAGATAGGGCGCAAGATCCTCGAATACCCCTTTTTCCACCAGGTTCTTCCAGTCCATAACGGATGGCATTATTTCAAAAATATCAGGACAGTTTCCGGCCGCAATATCTAACTGGAGTTTTGTGACATAATCGTCCAGATAGATCTCATCCTCCCTCATGTATGCCTTGATCTTAATTTTATAAGTTTCGTTATTCTTATTAAACTCGCTGACAGCCCTGGCTAAAAAGGGGTTCATATTATGCATGACGCCCAGGATCAGCTCCTTCTTCTCCTGCCCTTCCGCGATTTCCGGAGCATCCACGCCCGCCATGAATACCATGCCTTTTTCCTTGGTCTCCCAATCCTCCCAGGCCACCACAATACGACCGTCAGACAGACCGCCCACCGCAGCGCTGACCGTGACCGCGTCGATGCCGGTGTCCGCCATAGCGAACACCGTCTCTTCCTTCTGGGTCTTCATGTTATACCTATAAACTCCCATGCTGTCAACAGTCAGGTAATTTCCATCCGCATCCCAGGACAGCCCTCTGCCGCTGTGCCGGGCTGGAAAATTTGGGTAGCCTGTACCCAGCCGTCTCGTCTCATAATCTACCTCATACAATGTTGTGCTTCCGGAGCCGTCCGAGATATAGACCTTGCCGTCGCTGCCCCGGCCAAAGTTACAGTCGTAAATTTCCGCGTTCAGGTCCAGACTGACCGTACCGTTCGGACTGCCCTTCCCGTCAAAGAGAAACAGCCCGCTTTCTGTCAGAAGATATATCCTTCCTTCTGCATCCGCAGCGATCTTCATCTGTGAAAACTCGTTCTCTGAAAGAAGCTCCGTAATATCCTGCCGTAACACCTGCTCTCCCGACTTCGTCTGTTTGACAAGAAATCTGTCCACATGGAAATTTCCGCCGTTTTCCCCGCCGCTCACCTCAGTGTACACCGTATACAGACTGCCGTCCTCCCCCAGTGTCCATACGCTGGCACAATCGGCCATAGGGATATCTGTCACGGTGTCCTCCGTCAGCGACTGACAGCGCATCACATAAGTCCCCCCTGTCTCCTCATCCTCCAGATGGACCGGGAAGCAGAACTCATCTCCCAGAAACTGCATATTGTAAGAGCTGTACTCCCCGGCATTCCCCAGCTGAAGGTTTTCCGGCTCATAGACCAGGGTGCCCCCATCCTGCTCTCCGGACCCGTCATTTGAAGCACTGCTGTCTCCGCCTTTTCCGCAGGCAGATAAACTAATCGTCAGCAGCGTGCACAGCATCAGTGATAATATTTTTTTCCAAAACCGGGTTTTGTGGACTGTTCTTCTCGCATTTCCTTTCATTCTCTGACTCCTCCCGAAATGAATTTTTATTTTATACAGGCATTATACCATACCTGATTATTAAGAATCTTTTAAGATTCGTTTAATATACTTTAAGATTGCTTCGCTTCGTCCAACACAAAAAACTACAGTCCCTTTCAAGATCGTCAGGACTGTAGTTTCCACATCTCCATATCTGGTTCGGCAATTATTAACTGTTCTCGCTCACATAGATCGATGCCCGCCTCTGGACGGCATCTGCCACCTGGTCCACGGACTTCTGGCCCTGGAAAAAGGCCGCTGCCTCCTCGCCTATAATGGTCATGATGGGTTCGTTGCTCTCGGCGCTCAGCTTTGCCGCTTTGATCTGCTCAAGCACCATGTCAACCTCCTCCTGGGTTGGAACACGGTATTCATACGTCCAGTCTCCAAATTCCGTACCATGGGACGTGCTCTGCGGCTTTACCATAGGATTACCCTGTTCATCCAGCATGGGCTTGCCGTTTTCATCCAGAACATACTCCACATATACTGTCTCAGCCGCCATGCGCTCCAGCTCACTGTTTCTGTTTGGAAATCCCACGCGGCCAGAAGTATTTTCTCTTGTCAGATAGCTTTCAAGAAAGGCCCATGCTCCCTCCTTCACATTGGACTTGGAAGCGATCGCATAAGTGCCGTAGGCCGACAGAGTACTTACACTTCCGCCGCCGGGGTTGGGATAGCCAATGCAGGTCACAGGTCCGTTGAACATTGCCTCATAAAGCTGTATGACATCAAACTCACCGATCTGGACGGGATACAGAAGTACCTCGCCGTTCACAATCCGTTCAGGGGTGGTGATTTTCTCCTCCTCGCCAGTATGATTGTCCACATCGGGAAACCAGGAAACAAACTGAAGCAGCCTCTTGAATGCATCCGTGTCGAAATAGCAGCTTCCCGTCTCCCAATCCACAAAGGAATCCATGTTGTAAGCCAGACAATACTTTAGTATCCCTTCCTTGGACATTCTGTCAAAGAGTTCAGTAACAGGATGAGCATCCGCAAGAGCGATCAACTCCTCCAGGGTCCACCCCGACTCTTCTCCCACCAAAGCCGCGCTGCCCACGGTAGTCCTTATCAGAAAGCTGTCGGGTATACAGATCAATTTGCCATCAATGGTATATGCTTCTATAATATTTTCCAGTAAATCGCTGCCGTCCACGCCGCTTCTTTCCAAATAAGGGGCGAGATCCTCAAACACGCCCTTGGCTGCCAGCTTCTGCACTTGGATTCTGTTCAGGCTGATAATGTCCGGACAGTTGTCAGAGACGATGTCAAGGTTCAGTCTGGTCAGTGCATCCGATGCCGCCGTGTCAGACAAGTCAGCATGATCTATGTAATCTCTGACAGTGACATGATAACTGTCGTTTCTCTTGTTAAACCTTGCCACTGCAGCGTCCATATCCACACTGTTGCCCATCATCCCCAGCACAATTTCCTGCTTGGGAACCACCTGGTCTGCAGGAACCTTGTTGATCATTACCAGACCACTGTCATAGCTCTGCAAATCCTGAAAAGCCGCTACAATGCATCCATTTGACAGCGCGCCGATCCCTATCACACACGCACCAGTCACAGCACAGTCCAGCCAATCAAAAAGTTTCTCCTTCCGGCTGTCCATATCATACCCATACACGGAGATTCCGTCATGTAGAACAAAACCGCCCTCTGCATTCTGACAGAACGCTTCTGCGGAGGGAAAATCGGAGCAGATACTCTCCAGTTGCCTTTTCTCAAAATCAATGGCACACAGCACAGTGCTGCTGCCGTTTCCGTCGTTGGCAGTGACCGCTGCGCAGATCCTGCCGTCCGCTCCCCTGCAAAAGCTTTTGAAGCAGCCTCCCATGCCGGAGCTAAGATCAACCCTGCCCGCGTGATTGCCCTCTGCGTCGAAGAGCCATATCGAAGAATTGGAGGATGGATCCAACACATATACTCTGCCTTCGCCGTCCACTGCAATACCGTTGCTGTTACTGTCCAGAAGATCCGTAATATCATTGATGAACAGTTCATTTCCCTGAGCGTCATACTTTGCCAGCATATAAGCAGTACTTGAGGTACCGACAGTTTCATTCCAGCTCCAGGCCGCCAGTACGGCATACAGGCTGCCGTCCCCGCCAATGGTCCAGTCCGTCATGTTGGTATATTCCGGCAAGGAAAAAACCGCGGTCCCTGCTGTGGTGCCCTCCAGCACGGTATATCTGTTCAGGGTCATGGAGAGTAATATCTTTGTCTCCATATCCCAGTTGTAGGACATGTAATACAGATCATCACCCACAAAACATACACGATTCCAGTCGATGCCTTCCCCACCCTCCAGCTCAATAAATTCCGGCACATAGACCTGTTCGGAACCGTCGGCGGCATCAGTGCTGCCTGCGGTATCACCGCTCTGCTGCTTCCCACAGGCCGCAAGGTTCAACACCAGTAACGCAGCGAGCATCAACGCTATCCTTTTTTCATTTGAATTTCTCCTTCCGAAAGTGAGTTCTATATTTTCATGTCCTACAATTCCAAATTTACGTTTCTTAAAATATCATAACATATAAATTATAGCATGTTTCTTAAGATTTACCAAAAAATTTCCAAACTACCGTGAAATCAGGAAAACTTCAGCTGCTTTATAACAAAACCAGCTGAAGTTTCTATTTTCACGTTTCCTAAAAACAGTGATACCAAATCCATTTTATTCTCTCAGGCTGTGGACTGAGCGCTGCAACGCCTTGCGTTCCAGCTACTTGATCCTGATATACATCCTCTTCAGCTCCTTACGGCGCTTTCTGAAGGTCCAAAGGCCGCCCAGTTTGTTGTAGAACCAGAAGGACTGAACCAGCAGGTCGTTTGCCTTCCCGATGCGCTCCTTGGTGGTGTGGGCATAGTTCTCGCCGCCGCAGGTACAGGCATCGCTGCCCTTCTGCCTCACCAGCGCGATCAGGTCCGACTCGCAGGTCACTCTCACCGGAAACTCCGTAAAGCCCAGTCCGACACAATCCTCCTTGTGGGCGTCGCTGCCCCCGAAGGCGGGCAGGCCAAACTGATCCGCGATCTCCCTTGCCCTTTTATTGCTCTCCCTGGTCTCGCAGGCATTGAAGCCCTCCAGAAAGTCGAACTTGTCCATAACCGCAAGCTGGTTCCGATGCTTTCTGGTATTTAAGATGCTCAGGTACTTCTCCCCACAGGGGTGCGCAGGTCCAAGGATGCCGCCGTGTCTGTGCACGATCTCTATCAGGAACTGCACCGGCAGGCCTCGCAGCTCCAGAATACCCAGCTTCACATTCTCGGGCATGATCACAAGGATATGACCTGCGTCGATGGTGTCGTACTCGATTCCCTTCAGCACCACAAAATCCCGATATTTCCTGTCCTTCAGATTTTTCTTCCAGACCCGGTAGCCCTTGTAGGAATTGTGGTCGCTGACCAGCATTCCGTCAAAACCTTTTTTCTTTAAGCTATAAATAATTTCCTCTATGGGCACCTTGCCGTCCAGGGAGCCTTCCTTTGTGTGACAATGCATATCGAATTTCATAGTTTCCTCTTTTCCCGCGACGTTCAGCCCGCGCCCATTCGCAAAGCCGCAGCTGCGCTGCTCTCCGCCGCTTCGCGACTGCCTTTGCTGATTGTCGTGCTGAACTGTTAGTCAACGCTTTTTAGAGATTCTGTCATACTGATATTATCAAGCTTGCCGCCCATTGTCTTGCCGACAAACCAGGCGAAGCCTATGGTGAGAAGTCCGCTGTACACATAGCTTAATGGCTGCACGTGGATATCGAAAGTGATCATGTCAATCTGTATCTGACTCATCACATAGCTGTGAAGGAGTTTTCCAAGCACCAGCCCCAGTGCCATTCCCAGCACAGACAGGATGAGATTCTCCCGGAACACATAGCTTTCCGTCTCCTTCTTGTAAAAGCCCAGCACCTTAATGGTTGCGATTTCCCTGATCCGCTCTGTAATGTTAATGTTGGTCAGATTATAGAGCACGATAAAAGCAAGCCCCGCCGCGCTCAAGATCACAGCCACAACGATAATATTCAGGCTGGCCATCATGCTGCCCACACGCTCCATGGTATCCTGATTCACCGTCACGTTGGAAACATTGTCAAGCTTCATCAACGCTGCCGCTGTTTCATGAACATCAACCCCGGTCTGCACATTCACATAGGCAGTTTTCCGCTGCGATTCCTCACCCATTTGTTCTACCCAGGCCGCCTCGGAAATATGCACATAATTGTAAATATAATTTTGTTGAATGGCTGTGATCCTAAGCTTAAGTTCCCGCATCTCTTCGTCCCGAAGCGTGATCGTATCTCCCACCTGCACGCCGTATTCATCAGCCAGCTTATTGGAGATGATCCCTTCGCCCGGACCGGGATAGGATATATCCTCCCCTCTCTCCGTGTGGAAATCCACAAATGTTGGCATCTGCTGCGCATCACCCACGATCAGATAAATGGACTTGATACCTTTTTCCGTTATCAGGTCCATATTCTTTTCCATGACACACAAGTATGTGTCGATTCCTTGCTCCTTCAGGCCATCCATCTCCGCTGTCGAGACTCCCGGGACAGGATCCTTGAAGGCCACAGCCAGGTCAAAGACCTGAATCTCCTCAAACTGTTTCGCAGCGATATCTGCGATGGAATCTTTAATGCCAAATCCAGTCACCAAAAGCGCCGTACAACCGCTTATACCCAGGATCATCATAAACAGTCGCTTTTTATATCGGAATATATTCCGCAGGGATACCTTCCTCAAAAAGCTCAGCCGATTCCACAAAAAAGGAATATATTCCAGAAACACTCTCTTTCCCGCCTTAGGCGACTTCGGCCGCATCAGCTGGGCCGCCACCTGAGTAAGCTCCACCCGACAGGAAAGCCAGGTAGTCCCCATGGAACATAACAGGGACACCACCAGCGCGATCACTGCCAGTCTCCAGTCAAACACATACACCAGTGCTTCCGCTTTGTACATTATGCCATAGGCAGCCCATATCACCCTGGGAAAGACCCATGTTCCCAAAAGAAATCCCACTACACATCCGATCACAGCGGCCAGTCCGGAATAGGTCAGATATTTGGACATGACATTGCTTTCCCCATAACCGATTGCCTTCAATACACCGATCTGGGTCCGCTGCTCCTCCACCATACGGTTCATGGTGGTAATACATACTAAGGCCGCCACCAGCACAAAGAACACGGGAAAGACCAGAGCGATCCCTTCTACGATGCTGGAATCATTCTCAAAGCACACATAGCCCACATTGGTATTCCGGCTCAGCAGATAGATGTCCGGCGGTTCCAAATCCGCCAGCTCCTGCTCAGCATTCCGAAGCTCCTCCTCCGCATCCGCTATTTTTTCGTCAAACTCCGCCTCTGCGTCCTGATATTCTTTCAGTCCGTCTTCGTATTCTGCCCAGCCGTCTGCAAGCTCCACTTCCTTTTCACGGATGGTGTCCTCCGCTTCCAGAAGCTCTGCCTCTGCGTCCTTTATGGCCTGTTCTCCGTCCTCAATCTCGACCCAGGCATCGGCGATGGCCCGTCTGCCCTCCTCCAGTTCCTTCCGGTTGCTCTCGATCTCGGCCCAGGCATTTTCCAGCTCCCTGCTGCCGCTGCTTAGCTGGGCATCGGCGGATGCAAGCTGGGATTCGTAGGCTGCGATCCGGGCCTCGCCGGCCGCCACTTCCTGAAGCCCCTGCTGAAGCTGTTGCCTCATTGGCTCAAGCGCCGTGAGCTGAGCCTGCAGCTCTGCCTTCCGCTCCTCAAGCTCAGTCTTTGCGTCCTCCAGCGCCTTCTTCTGTTCCGGGCTTGCCTGAGCAAGCGCTGCTTCTACCTGGGCAATCCTGCCCTCCACAGCAGCCAGCCCTTCCTCCAACTGGGCGATTCCAGCCAAGCCCTCCTCCAGCGGCACCTTCTGCTCCGCCAGCTGCGCCTTCTGCTCATTCAGAGCTTTCTTCTGGATGTTCAGACTATTTCTGGACGCCTCCAGAGTGCTTTTACTTGCATTCCAGCTGTCAATTCCCTCCAGAAACTTTTCCTCGCCATCTGCAAGCTCCGTCTCCTTCTGTGTAACCTCCGACCTGGCGTCCGCAAGCTGTTTCTTCTTCTCACGCAAAGTATTCCATCCGTCCTCAAGCTCCTCCCTGGCGTCCGCAAGCTGTTTCTCACCATCTAAAAGCTCCGCCTCCGCATCTTTAAGCGCTGCGGCTGCATCCGCCAGTTCGTTTTCCCCTTCCGACTTTTGATCCTCAAATTCCTTTCTTGCATCCGCAAGCTCTTCTTCCGCGTCCGCAACAATGGTCCCATAGCGCAGATCCGCTGCCTGCCGTCCATAGCTCTCCCAGGTATCCTCCGTCTGTTCCAGATACTCCTCGTATTCGTCACTGTAGAGACCGTACCCCTCTTCAAAGCTCACATAGATCTCCGTATAGTAATCCTCTGCAAAGCCATCCCGCGGCAGATACGCAAAGCCGCTCAGACGACCGGAACCCAGTGAGGTATTGCCCCTTTCATACTGAAGATAGAGCGGCGACTGTACAAGGCCCACGACGGTATATTCACCGGAAGTAAAATGTTCCAGGGTCTCCTCTTCGTTCTCCTGTGCCAGTACAAGCTTGCTTCCCAGCACATCCTCCGCAAAAAGATTGTTATCTACTACGCACTCATAGGCTGTTTCCGGCATTCTTCCCGCGGTCAGCTTCACAGTGTTCAGCTGCTCAGTCAGACTGTGGAACTTGAGCACTCCCTGTCTCTGCTCCGTTTCTCCCTGGAATGCATCAACATAATACAGGGCATCAAAGGACAAAGCGCCTTCTGCTGCTGCCACGTCCTCCTGCATTTGTAAATAATCCACGGATTCCTGCTCAAAACCCAGCGTGGACAAGATGCGGTAATCATAAAATGCGTGCTCCGCAAGATACCCTTCCACCGTTTCCACCATAGCCTGCCTGGCAATCTTCAGACCCGCAAAAAAGCCCACGCCCAGCCCAATAATGGCCATGATCGACAGGAACCGTCCCATGCTTGATTTAATTTCCCGAAAGGTCGATTTCCTGAGTTGCGATTTCACCATTCTATCTCCGAAACATCTACAATTTTATCATTCTGTACCATACTGACAATGGTACCGCTCTTTACGGTGATGATGCGGTCCGCCATTGCTGTCAGCGCCTGGTTATGGGTGATGACCACCACCGTCTTTCCCATGTCCCGGCAGGTGCTCTGCAGAAGCTTAAGTACCGCCTTTCCAGTGTTGTAATCCAGCGCACCTGTAGGCTCGTCACACAAAAGCAGTTTTGGATTTTTCGCCAGCGCCCTGGCAATTGCAACACGCTGCTGCTCACCTCCCGAAAGCTGTGCCGGGAAATTGCTTGCGCGTTCCGAAAGCCCCACCTGCTCCAGTACCGTTCCCGCATCCAGAGGTTCCCGGCAGATCTGTGCCGCCAGCTCCACGTTTTCCCGGGCAGTCAGGTTCTGCACCAGATTGTAAAACTGGAACACAAAACCCACGTCATAACGCCGATACGCCGTCAGCTGCCGCTTGTTAAAGCCGGAGATCAGCTGACCGTCCAAAACCACGCTCCCGCTTGTCAATGTGTCCATTCCCCCCAGAATGTTCAATATGGTGGTCTTTCCGGCTCCCGAGGCACCCACGATGACACAGAACTCCCCCTTCTCAATCTGGAAATTCACATCGTGCAGCGCCGTGATCTCCACTTCGCCGGTCTTATAGATCTTGCTAACATTCTCAAAGCTCACAAATGCACTCATGCTTCTCACTCCGTCTTTTTGCGCGGTCTGCAAGTTCCTGGTTGCTGTTCACACATCACTTACAAGTGACGGCCAGCCCTGTCAATGTCCTGACCGCAGACGCGCTTCCGCTCGGCTCC
>JAFLRN010000028.1 GCA_022511385.1 Acetatifactor sp. | reverse complement strand
GAGTGGGTATGTATACCAGCTTGTTGCGGTACAAGGCCCTGGGTTCCACCAGTTTCTCCAGGGTTCGGCTGAAGTAGATCACATCCCGCAGAGGCATGTTGGCGTTTAAAGAAGACTGATGCTCGCTGATCACCAGTACACGATTACGGACGGTAAAGGCCATATCGTTTTTTCTGGCTAAGAAGAGCACGCCCTCCAGCGTAGTGTAATGAATGTCCTCCGGCGATACAGATACGCCGTCCAGGGCGGAATACAGCTGTGCAGCATTCTTCGGATTACTGAAAAATGTGGTAAACGCACTGGATTTTATCTCCCTGTTCGATGCTTGTTTTGTCATGTTTTGCTCCATAGGCAAACACCTCCATTATTATTTTTTGCCTCAGAAAAATGCCGCAGATTTGCGTGAAAAAAGAATTTTCGATTTTCTAAAGACAAATTCGATTATAACAGAGAAACAATGATCTGTCCAGCAAAAAAGATTTCTCATCCACTGTTGTAGGAAGAACTGGAGCGATATTTTGCCGGCACAATTACGGAGGATATTAGAATGCCCTCCCCGCAGCGGTAATAGCTTTTGACCGCTGGGGGAGGGCATCTTTTGTTATCCCATATTCTTCTGCGCCATAGACAGCACCAATTTAATCCTGTTCGGCTGCTTCACTTCGCTGGCGCCGGGATCATAATCGCTAGCTACAAAATTTGACTGGGGGCATGCCTTACGCAGTGCCCTGTAATACATGTAGCCCTGATGCCAAGCTTGGCGTGCCGGGGCTTTTAGGCTGTTATTTGACGTTACCGTAAATATCACAGCTGAGACTGATATCTATATCAACGTCCTTTATTACAACGAACCATTGTTTTTTTACATAGTGTCCTTTGCCGTATGCGGTATTTCCGGATTTTGTAGCGGAACCGTCAGAGAAGGACCATTTATCATCATAGATGGTCTGAGTGTAGCTGGCGCTTGTGCATGTGGAGGAAACCCCGTAATTATAGGAAAAGGTTGCGGTAAGTGTGTATTTCAATTCCAGATTGCCGTTGGAATCTTCATAGTAGACGTCACGGGATCTGGTAACCGTATTTGCCGCAGTCTTTATGGTAGAACCATCCTTCGTCCCATAAATGGGGGAGATTACGAGTCTGCTCCCATCGTCAAAGTAAACAACAGACGCCTCCGGTCCTGCCTGTACATCGGAGGATATTTCCTCAGCCGCATGGGCGGACATCGTATTTATTAATAAAGCAATGGGCAGTATAAAAACGAATAAAATAATCTTTTTCATCTTATGTTTTCCTCCTGAGTTTGGGTATTGTATTAGTAAGGGTTCGTAACAGTGAAAGTTCCAGCAGACTCCTGTATTACAGAAACAATGAATACGATTGCCACCAGCAGTATGACCGTTACCAGAGCACTGACTATTCTCCATCGGACAACTCTGGTTTTGGTTTTACGGAGGAGTTCCTCGTAGTCTTCCCGGTTGAAGAAGCCGTCGGCAATTTCTTCCGGAGAGCCGAACTCTTCGCAGAGCGCTTCCATTGTTACCTCCCCGTCCAGAGATTGGAAGGAATCGATACGTTCTCTCAGCTCGCCCAGAAAAGTGGTCTTCAATGGCTTCGGACAGCTGAGCTTATCGCCAACCTCGCTTAAATATCGACGGATGATTGTATCTTTACCCATTATGATCATTCTCCTTTTCCTTTTCCCAATCCAGTAAGTTCATGATACCGGAAAAAACGTATCTGATCTGCTCGATTCCGTATTCAAGGTACTGCATGCCCTCGTCCTCAATATGGTAGTATACGCGAAACCGTTTCTCTCCGACGAGTTCCTTACGGGAAGAAATTAATCCCCGGGAAGACATTCTGTACAGGGGTCCGTACAGCGCGGCTTCCTTTAAGTCGAAGGCTTTCATGGTACGTTCAGCCAGAGTATTCCTGATTTCATATCCGTACATGTCCCGCTCGCAGAGCAGACGCAGGATCAAAAGCTCTGTAATGCCACCCCGGACATTCTCGTAAATATCTTTTTTCCATTTCATAGTCGTTTTCCTTTTTCTTTCAACATAATATAGTAAAAAAGGATTTTCGACAATACTATTTTCAAAATAATATGTTGACAGAAAATAATAAGTAGTATATCATAACTGTGAAAGATGAGCGCACAGTCTTTACCTTTTGGCAGTGTTGGTCAATATTACAGACTTTCAGGAATATTTATTCTTATTACAGTAACTTATGGAACAGCATCTGCTGAATCAATAATGCAGGGAAGTGATAGCAACGGTGATCCTGAGAAAAGAGAGGAGATGACGCACAGAAGATAAATTCAAAAGGTAACTGAAGATAACTTTGGCATTGTCGGTTCAACGTGATATATGCACCGGTATATGCCAAACAATCAAAAACATAACGGAGGTTTTATATGAAACAGAAAATCAGAAAAATAGTTACGGCAGCTTTATTATCCATGGCGGTTCTGGGGATGTCAGTTCCCACCCTTTCGGCATCGGCGGCGATGGGAAGTGTGAACGACTGTAATCACAACAATAAAACGGAATTATCTTCTACCGACCCAATCTATACAAACGTAAGTCCGCAAGGTCATTGGGTACAATATAGTATCACTTATTTATGTGATGATTGTGGGTACAGGGGGACAGATACAATTAAAAAAGAAGAGCCCCATCGGCAAGAATCACCAGGTTCGTTATTCTGTGTATGCCATTACTATTTACATTAAGCATTTATGAACTGAAGATATTAGATCATTTGGCCGATATAAAAAGTGTTCCGGGGATCCGGCTGGGTAAGGTGCCTGGGAAGGATCTCCGGACATTGTTTTAGGACTTTTTTGAATGAAGAATGAGGGAGAATTAGATGACAAAAAGTAAAGCGCTGGTCAGAAGAACAGGATTGCTGCTTTCAGCGACCCTGCTCCTTACATCCGGCTGCGGTTCTCAGGGAGCATCTCAGGGACCGGAGCCAGTGCAGGACATAGAAATCCTTTACCATGCCGACGATGGGGAGGCCGATTTAAGTTTTATCCCTTCAGAGGTCGATGTCTCTGAGCAGAAAAGAACAGCGGAAGATGAGGGAAAGATCGTGATAACTCTTGCGCTGGCCTCAGATGCCACAGGAGATGCGATGGATACGATTGCGATGATGGCGGTAACGTTTAACCATGAAAACGAAAAATACTATATAGAGCTGAGGACTTGTCATTACGGGGAGGAACTGGCAACGATGAAGGACCGGTTATTGGTCGAGGTCGGAGCCGGAGGCGGCCCGGATATCATGACGGAGACTGTATTTCCGGTGACACAGGAAATCATGGACAGCGGCATTCTGGTGGATCTGACGCCCTATTTGGAGAAGAGCGGCATAACATCGGAGGCATTCTTCCCCGCCTATGCCACCCTCGTCTCGGGCGACCGGATCTATGGGATCCAACCGTCTATTGCGGTCACAGGTTATAGTGTGGATGCGGAAGTTTTGGGGGACCGGGAGCCGCCGGAGGATGTGGAGGCCTTGGCGGATCTGCTGTTGGAGTACCCGGGGCATGGGTCGTTTCTTACTACGAGATTTCGGGGCAGGTATATACTGAGGTACTTTCTGGAGGGCTCGGAGGATCTCTGGGGGATGATCGACTGGGAGGAAAAGACCTGTGATTTCACGGGACCGCTTTTTTCCAAGTTCCTGGATGTGGCAAAGAGGTATCGGGAGGATGGAATAAAGGGCTATGAACCGGTGGTACATTTATACTTGCTGTATATGACGTGTCCGCCATCCTATAGCATACCCAAATTCTGTCCGGGGAGCGTGCCTATCGGCCTTTTCTTTGACGATGGTCCTCATTACGAAAACTCAATTACGTCGGAGACGGTGATGATCAATGCGAACACGGAGCATCTGGAGGGAGCGTACGCTTTTTTGTCCTATCTCCTGAGCAAGGGCGGACAGGAGGAACTGGTGGAGCCGGTGAATAAGGAACTCTGGGATGCCCGGTATCAGTACTATTTGGATCTGCTCGAGAAGATACCTGATCACCCCGAGATACCGCCCCTGAACGAGGAGACCAGGCAGGAAATACTGGAGGCTTACGAGGACGCGCGGTACGTTCCCAAGCGGGCGGAAGCAATTCTCGAGATCGTATACGAAGAGGCGGAGGGCTATATTGAGGGAGACCGGAACAAAGAGGATGTGATCAACGTGATTCAGAACCGGGTGCAGCTTTACTTAGACGAGCACTAAGAAATTTTCAACGTCCCCATTTTACGTATCAGATATTAATGGCAACAAAGACTGATAAGAAAAATGCGATATGACAGGATATTATAGAATGCCCTCCCCACAGCGGAAATTTCTTTCAACCGCTGGGGGGAGGGCTTTTTTGTTATCCCAGGTTTTTCTGCGCCGTAGACAGCATCAGCTTGATCCTGTTCAGCTGGTTCACTTCGCTGGCGCCAGGGTCGTAATCAATAGCTACGATATTGGACTTAGGGTATGCTTTCCGCAAAGCCTTGATCACACCCTTGCCCACCACATGGTTGGGCAGGCAGGCGAAGGGCTGTGTGCATACGATATTGGGCACTTCGTCATGGATCAGCTCAACCATCTCGCCGGTCAAAAACCATCCCTCGCCGGTCTGGTTACCGATGGAGACAATGGGCTCCGCGAAGGAAACGATTTCCCGGATGGGAGTGGGGGCGGAGAAGTGTTTGCTCCTCTTGAATTCCTTCACTGCGGTACCCCTCAGTACATGCTCGATAGCCCAGATGCCAAGCTTTGCGTTCCGGGCGGACTTCTTACTCATTCCCAGATGCTCCGCCTTATAAATCTGATTGTAGAAGCAGTACAGCATAAAGTCGATCAGGTCGGGTACCACAGCCTCAGCACCTTCAGACTCCAGGAGTTCCACAAGATGATTGTTTCCGGCGGGAGAGAACTTCACAAGGATCTCGCCCACAACACCCACTCTTGGTTTCTGTACATCCAGCAGGGGAACAGCGTCAAAATCCCGGATGATCTGGCGGCACATTTTATTAAATTTCATCCAATTAATTCGTTTGGCCGATACAAATCTCTGTACATCCTTAAGCCATTTCTGGTGGAGGGCATCCACGCTTCCGGGAACCGCTTCATAAGGCCGCATCCTGTACACGCAGCGCATGAAAATGTCGCCGAACTGGGCCGCCACAGCCGCCCGCAGGAGCAGCCCGGCGTTGATATGGAAGCCAGGGTTGGATTCAATGCCGCCAAGGTTTAAGGAGATGACGGGAATATGCGCCATGTCCGCCTTTTTCAACGCCCTCCGGATAAAGCCTATATAATTGGTGGCACGGCAGCCACCGCCTGTCTGGGTGATGATGATAGCGGTCTTTTCCAGGTCATATTTCCCTGACAGAAGCGCCTCCATGATCTGGCCCACCACCAGCAGGGAAGGATAGCAGGCATCATTATTTACATATTTCAGGCCCACATCCACCGAATGTTTGTTGTCGTTGTCCAGCACCACGAAATTGTAGCCGCAGGAGTTAAATGCCGGTTCCATGATCTCGAAATGAATGGGTGACATCTGGGGGCAAATGATGGTATAGTTTTTCCGCATTTCCTCGGTAAAAGCCACCTTTTCAATGGCGGCGGTGCGTATGGTCCGCTCCTTGTTCATTCGCTCCCTTACCTTGATGGCGGAGAGCAGGGAGCGCACGCGGATCCTGGCCGCACCCAGATTGTTTACCTCGTCGATCTTTAAGCAAGTGTAGATCTTGTCTGAACCGGAGAGAATGTCGTTCACCTGGTCCGTTGTCACCGCATCCAGACCGCATCCGAAGGAGTTTAACTGGATCAGATCCAGATTGTCCACTGTCTTAACATAGCTGGCCGCAGCGTAGAGCCTGGAATGGTACATCCACTGGTCGGAAACGATCAGGGGCCGCTCCGGCCTGCCAAGGTGGGAGATAGAATCCTCCGTCAGCACCGCCAGATCGAAGGAGGTGATCAGCTCAGGAATACCGTGGTTGATCTCCGGGTCGATATGATAAGGCCGGCCAGCCAGCACAATGCCGCGTCTGCCGGAGGTTTTCAGGTACTCCAATACCTCTTCGCCCTTTTTCTGGATATCAAGCCGTACATTCTCAAGCTCCTGCCATCCGGCCAGAACTGCATCCTTGACCTCATTCGCAGATATTTCCGTGAACTCCTTTACCAGAGCCTGTGTGATCGTCTCCGGATCCCGGAAGGACATGAAGGGATTGCGCAGCCGCACCTGGCCGCTGCTGATCTCCTCCATGTTATTTTTGATATTTTCCGAATAGGAGGTGACGATGGGGCAGTTGTAGTGGTTGTTTGCCTCAGGCACCTCGTTCCGCTCGTAGAACAGGGCAGGGTAGAACACAAAATCCACGCCCTGCTTAATAAGCCATGCCACATGGCCGTGGGCAAGCTTGGCGGGATAGCATTCGGACTCGCTGGGAATGGACTCAATGCCCAGCTCGTAAATCTTGCGGTTGGAGCTGGGAGAGAGCACGACACGGTAGCCCAGCTTTGTAAAGAATACATGCCAGAATGGATAGTCCTCGTACATGTTTAACACCCTTGGGATACCTACGGTTCCTCTGGGTGCCTGATCAGGCTCCAGGGCAGTATAGGAGAACAGCCGCTCCAGCTTATACTCAAACAGATTCGGCATGTTGTTGGGGTTCTTCTGGCCGCCGATACCCCGCTCGCAGCGGTTGCCGGAAATATACTGGCGGCCGCCGGAAAATTTGTTGATGGTGAGCCGGCAGCTGTTGGTGCAGCCCTTGCACTTTGCCATGCTGGTCTCATACTGCAGGGAGCAGAGCTTCTCGTAGGAGAGCATGGAGGTCTCGTAGCTCTCTTCATAACGGTCCCTTGCGATGAGGGCAGCGCCGAAGGCACCCATGATCCCGGCGATATCAGGACGGATCGCCTGACAGTTTGCGATTTTTTCAAAACTGCGCAAAACGGCATCATTGTAAAAGGTGCCGCCCTGTACCACGATGTTCTTACCTAACTCAGAGGCATCAGAAACCTTGATCACCTTAAACAGCGCATTCTTGATAACGGAATAAGCAAGACCTGCGGAGATGTCTGACACGCTTGCGCCCTCCTTCTGGGCCTGCTTAACCTTGGAGTTCATGAATACAGTGCAGCGGGTTCCAAGGTCGATGGGATGCTCCGCGAATAACGCTGTCTGGGCAAAGTCATGGACATTGTAATTCAATGATTTTGCAAAGGTCTCTATAAAGGAGCCGCAGCCCGAGGAACATGCCTCGTTTAAAAGCACGCTGTCCACGGTCTGGTTTTTGATCTTGATACATTTCATGTCCTGCCCGCCGATATCGAGGATACAGTCCACGTCGGGATTGAAGAAGGCGGCAGCCTGATAGTGGGCCACAGTCTCCACCTCGCCGTCGTCCAGCAGGAACGCGGCCTTCATCAGCGCCTCACCGTATCCGGTGGAGCAGGAGCGCACGATTCGCACATCGGAGGGAAGCTGTTCGTAGATCTCTTTCAGGGACCGAATAGCGGTCTTTAAGGGACTGCCGTCATTATTGCTGTAGAAGGAATAAAGCAGAGTACCGTCCGCACCCACCACTGCGATCTTTGTGGTGGTGCTGCCGGCATCGATGCCGAGGAAAGCATTTCCGTGGTATTCGGCAAGATTACCGGTGGCCACATGATGCTGTTTATGGCGGTCACAGAACTCGGTGTAGGCCTCCTGGTCCTCGAAAAGAGGCTCCATGCGTTCTACTTCAAATTCCATCTTGATTTCAGAGGAAAGCTTGCTTACCATTTCCTCCATGGAAACGGACGTCTCCTCCTTGGCATTCAGCGCAGAGCCAATGGCCGCAAACAGATGGGAGTTGTCCGTGTCAATGATGTGTTCCTCGTCCAGTTTCAGGGTACGGATAAAAGCTTCTTTCAGCTCTGACAAAAAGTGCAGCGGGCCGCCCAGAAAGGCCACATGCCCCCGGATGGGCTTACCGCAGGCCAGGCCGGAGATGGTCTGGTTTACTACAGCCTGAAAGATGGAGGCGGACAGATCCTCCTTTGTGGCACCTTCGTTAATAAGGGGCTGTATATCCGTCTTTGCAAACACGCCGCAGCGTGCTGCGATGGCATAAAGAGATTTGTAATTTTTGGCATATTCATTTAAACCGGCTGCATCTGTCTGGATCAGGGATGCCATCTGGTCGATAAAAGAGCCTGTTCCGCCGGCGCAGATGCCGTTCATGCGCTGCTCCACGTTGCCGCCTTCAAAATAGATAATTTTCGCGTCCTCGCCGCCAAGCTCGATGGCCACGTCGGTCTTTGGCGCCAGCTCCTTTAAAGAGGTGGCAACAGCAATCACCTCCTGGGTGAAGGGAACCCCCAGGTGATTGGCCAGGGTCAGTCCGCCTGATCCCGTGATCATGGGATAAAGGGTCAGATTGCCAAGCTGGCTGTACGCCTTGTTCAAAAGGGAGGACAGCGTCTCGCGAATGTTGGCAAAATGGCGCTCATAATCGGAGAACAGGATATTGTGCTCCTGATCCAGAATTGCGATCTTGACTGTGGTAGAACCGATATCAATACCAAGAGCCGCAGTTTTGGTGCAAAGTTCCATGTAAAAACATCCTTCCTGACTTTAAATTGATTCTGGCAGCTCATTCCAGAAAAATCCATAAAAAAAGGCTGCCGACAAATTGTGACACACTTAGCTATTATAGTACACCTATCGCCAAAATGCAAATAAGTTTGGTTATGAAATGTTTATTAAATTACTGATTTTTCTATAAAATCGGAAATGTCTGGTTTACTTATGGGATTGTCAATGATAAAATAACTTTGTTCACAGTCTATTCGTCCAAGCCAAGCAGTATGAAAGTGAACAGTAGGAAAGGATGATGGTTCTATGAGTAAGTGGGAAAAGAAATTTGGAAAATATGCCATACCGAATCTGACGTTGATCCTGATCATGTGTTATGTAGCCGGATATGTACTGACCTTTACGGCACAGGAATTCCTGGGCTATCTGACGCTGGATGCCTATGCCATCCTTCACGGAGAGGTGTGGAGGCTGTTGACCTGGCTGATCGTACCGCCAAGCTCCTTCGACATCTTTACGATCATCATGCTGTTCTTTTATTGGAGTCTGGGGACCCAGCTTGAGAGAGTCTGGGGTGTGTGGCGGTATAATGTTTACATTTTTACAGGTATCCTGTTGACGATCCTGGGAGCATTTCTGAGTATGGGCATTTATTATCTGGTCGCCCCGGAGTTGGTTTCCCTGGCGGGTGGCGGATTGTTCCATTTGGGTTCATGGTATTACAGTACCTATTATGTGAACATGTCTATTTTTTTGGCATACGCTCTTACTTTTCCTCATAATCAGGTACTTCTGATGTTTGTGATACCTGTGAAGGTCAAATGGCTGGGAATTATTTACGGACTGCTTCTGGCGCTCAATATGGTTACAGCCATCTGGCAGGGATTGCGGGGAGATTTGGGCGTGTGGTTCCTGGTGACAGCTATCGGTGCCTCGCTGCTCAATTTTGTGATCTTTTATATGCGGTCTAAGAGCCATGCGCACTTGAGACCAAAGGAAATCAAGCGGCGGGTGGAATTTCGCCAGGATATCCGTAGAAATCCAAGGATTACCAAGCACAAGTGTGCCGTCTGCGGCCAGACGGATGAGGACAATCCTGATCTGGAGTTTCGGTTCTGTTCAAAGTGTAACGGAAATTATGAATATTGCCAGAACCATTTATTTACTCATACCCATGTCAAATAAAGAGATTCATTGGAATGTCAAATAGAGACATTCATTGGAATGTAAAATAAAGATATTTGTTAGGATGTAAAATAAAGATATTCGTGGGAAAAGATATCAAATTCAGGATATCTGATTTATAATTTTATATTTATAATTTTATACAAAATGAAGCGTGGAAAAAGAAGTGTGGAAAAGTGGAAAATTGAAATGAGAGGGTAGAGATGAATCGAGAAGTGGTATTTGCCCAGACTCTGGAACAGGTGCGAAAGCTTGCCAAGGAACAGGGTAACTGTGTCAGCCAGGAACAGGTCAGGGATGCATTCGGACCGCTGGAGTTGGACAATGAGCAGCTCCAGCTGGTGTTCGACTATCTGGTAAAGCATAAGGTGGGCATTGACCAGCCGGTGAACATAGACGATTATTTGTCAGATAAGGAAAGGGATTACCTGAAGGATTATCTGGAAGAGTTAAAGGCCTTGCCCAGCCGCAGTCAGGGAGAAATAGAAGCCCTGACTCTCTCCGCCATGGCGGAGGACAGCATGACATCAAACCGCCAGGCAAAGCAGAGCCTGGTGGAGGTGTATTTGAAGGATGTGGCAGATATTGCAAGACTTTATGCTGGTCAGGGAGTGCTGCTGGAGGATCTGATTGGTGAGGGGAATGTGGCGCTGGCCATGGGGATGGACATGCTTGGCAGTCTGGAGAAGCCGGAAGAGGCGCCGGGGATGCTGATGAAGCTTGTGATGGATGCCATGGAGGATTATATTCAGGAGAATGTTTCCAACGAAAAGACGGACCAGAAGGTGGCAAAGCAGGTGAACAAAATTGCCGATAAAGCCAGGGAGCTGGCGGAGGAGCTTCACCGGAAAGTGACACCCGAGGAGCTGGCTCAGGAAACGGGATTTTCCCTGAGGAGCATTCAGGAGGCCATGCGGATGAGCGGCTTCCGCATAGAGGATATTGAGTATGCAGAAGACAGTTTATGAAGATTATAAATACAGTATGCAGGATGTGGGCAGGGTGTATGTCGGCTGTAAGTATTCCTTTGAAGAGCTTCTGGATGACGATGAGCTGCTGTTTAAATTTCGTATGATCGTGGAACGCTATATTCTGCCGGAGGCGGATTCTCAGGACACGTTGGAGACACATCTGTATTATCTGGAACCTGGGAGCTTTGCGGTAAAGCTTTACAACCGCATCAAAGCCAGGGTAAAGGTCAGTGTGATCGAAGAAAAAAAAAGCCTTTTTGGAAAGGTAAAAAAGGAGTATGTTTCAAAGCAGCTCACGGTGGATGAACTGGTGAATATGCCGCCTTCGGAGAAGGAGAGACAGGGAATGGTGATCCATGAGCTGTCGGTGAGCAAGCTGGCGTTGACGGCAGTCTGAGGAAAGGCTGATGAGCGGGCATTTTGTATCTGCAAAACAATAAGATAAATTGTGATGGTAAGGCTGGAAAATATTGCGCGTCCGGCCAGCAGGCAGCACAAAAAAGATTAACAGATGCGCAGCGCAGCGCGAGAGAAGGGAAAGTATGAAAAAAGTAGAAGAACTGTCAGCCTATGAGGTGCTGGAGAAAAGAGAGATCGAGGATATCAGGAGCGTCAGTTATCTGGTACGCCATAAAAAGACGGGGGCCAGACTTGCCCTGCTTTCAAACGATGATGACAACAAGGTATTTTACATCGGATTCCGCACGCCCCCCAAGGATTCCACCGGTGTAGCCCACATTCTGGAACATTCAGTGCTCTGCGGTTCCCGTGAATTTCCGGTGAAGGATCCCTTTGTGGAGCTTGTGAAGGGTTCCTTGAACACTTTTTTAAATGCCATGACATATCCGGACAAGACCATTTATCCAGTGGCCAGCTGTAACGATAAGGATTTTCAGAATTTGATGCATGTGTATCTGGATGCAGTATTTTATCCCAATATTTATCAGAAGGAAGCCATTTTCCGTCAGGAGGGATGGCACTATGAGCTGGATGAGGAAACCGGAGAACTCACTTATAACGGTGTGGTCTACAATGAGATGAAGGGAGCATTTTCCTCGCCGGATGACGTGGAGTACCGGGAGATTTTGAATTCCCTCTATCCCCATACCACCTATGGCTGTGAGTCCGGCGGTGACCCGGATGTGATTCCGGAGCTGAGCTATGAACAGTTTCTGGACTTCCACAGGACCTATTACCATCCTTCCAACAGCTACATTTATCTCTACGGAGATATGGATATGGCGGAAAAGCTGGAGTTTATCGACGAGCACTATCTGTCCGCCTTCGATGCTCTTTTAGTGGATTCCCAGGTGGGGACGGAGCCAGCCTTTCAGGAGCCTGTCCGCAAGGTCCGGGAATATCCCATAAATCCGGGGGAGGACGTGGAGGAAAACACGTTCCTGGCCTGGAATCTGTCTGTGGCAGACAGCCTGGACAGAGAGCTGTATGTAGCCATGCAGATTCTGGACTATGCGCTGTGTTCTGCACCCGGAGCGCCTTTAAAGCAGGCGCTGGTGGATAAGGGACTGGGCAGGGATGTGTACAGTATCTATGAGAATGGCATCAAGCAGCCCTTTTTCAGCGTGGTATCAAAGGGCGTGGACTCCGGCAGAGAACAGGAATTCCTGGAGGTGATCCATCAGGTGCTCACCGGGATTGCCGAAAAAGGCTTTGACGAGAAGGCTCTTTTGGCCGGTATTAATTACTATGAATTCAAATATCGTGAGGCAGATTTTGGCTCCACTCCCAAGGGGCTTATGTACGGCATTCAGGCTTTGGACAGCTGGCTTTATGATGACAGCAAACCTTTTGTGCATGTTGAGGCCAACGCTACCTTTGCCGCGCTGCGTGAGAAGGTCAAGGAGGGATATTTTGAGGGCCTGATCAGGAAATATCTCCTGGAGAATCCGCATGCCTCCGTGGTGGTCCTAAAGCCCGTGGAAGGTCTCGGAGAGCGCCAGGAGGCGGCTCTGAAAGAGAAGCTGGCACAGAAAAAAAGCCGGATGGACGAAGGGGAACTTCAGCAGATCAGGGATACTTTCCAGGCTCTTAATGAGTTCCGGGAAACAGAGGATGCTCCCGAGGATTTGGCAAAGCTTCCCATGCTGACCAGAAGCGACATTAAGACGGAGGCAGCAAAGCTTGTGAACAGGGAGACAAAGCTTGGGGACATCTTTACCCTTCATCACGATCTGCCTACAAACGGGATAGGTTACCTGAGATTGATTTTTAAGTGCAATGATATTCCCGGGGAATACTTCCCTTATCTTGGTCTGTTGAAAGGCTGCATGGGTCTTTTGAATACAGAGCATTATTCTTACGGTGATCTTTTTAATGAGATGAATCTTGTCACCGGCGGCATGGCTGCAGTAAATAATGTATACGGTGATATCAATGATCCGGACAGTTATACCGCAACATTGGAACTGAAGACCAAGGTGCTGTACGGGAATATGGAAAAGGCGGTTGAGCTTCTTGAAGAGATTCTGCTTACCAGCGATTACTCCGATACCAAGCGGCTCAAGGAGATTCTGGCCGAGGGGAAATCCCGCATGCAGTCCCAGATGACCTCGGCAGGCCATATGGTGGCGGCTGGCAGGGCGGCAGCATACAGCAGCCAGGCGGCAGCAGCCAGCGAGGAGATTTCCGGCATCGCATTCTACCGTCTGGTGGCCGGTATTGAAGCTGATTTTGAAAAACAAAAAGATCGGTTGGCAGAGAAGCTGAAAGAACTGAGCTGTATGGTATTCAGGCCGGAGAATCTGATGGTGGATTTTGTGGGGGAAGAGAAGGCGCTGAAGAGTCTGGAAGGACCTGTTACCCGGCTGAAGGAGAAGCTATATCAGGCACCCGTGGAGAAGGCTTCCTGGAAGCCCTGTGCAGAGCGCCTGAATGAGGGCTTTATGACGTCCGCGCAGGTGCAGTATGTGTGCCGGGCCGGAAATTTCCGCAGAAAGAATCTTCCCTACAGAGGGGACCTGAAAGTGCTGAAGGTGATGATGGGCTACGAGTACCTTTGGATGAATGTCCGGGTGAAGGGAGGCGCCTACGGCTGCATGTGCGGCTTTGGCAAGGCGGGAGACTGCTATTTTACTTCCTACCGGGATCCCAATCTGGAAAAGACTGTGGAGGTTTACGAGCAGGCGTCGGCATTTGTGAAGGGCTTTGAGGCGGACGAGCGGACGATGACCCAGTATATCATCGGTGCCATCAGTGAACTGGATATGCCCATGAATCCGGCGGCGAAAGGGCTGCGTTCCTTAAGCGCTTATATGACTGGCATCACCGACGAAATTCTTCAGAAAGAGCGTGACCAGGTGCTTTCCGCGGATCAGGACAGCATTCGTCAGCTGGGAGAATATATCGACGCATTTATGGACGAGGACTGCCTGTGCGTGGTGGGAAATGCCCAGAAGATAAAGGGAGACGAAAAATTATTTTATCATATTGAGAATCTTTTTTAAGCCAGCAGGTAAGAGTACAAAAGCGAGCGGGTGGGACGCTGCCTGCCCGCTTGCTTAAGGTTAGGAAACCAGAGAATTGTAGAAGTATAGAAGCAGAGAGGAAACAAATGACGGATAATTCATCTTACAGATCGGGGTTTGTGACCCTGATCGGAAGACCCAATGTGGGGAAATCCACGCTGATGAACCGACTGATCGGCCAAAAGATCGCCATCACCTCAAGCAAACCCCAGACCACAAGAAACCGAATCCAGACCGTGCTGACCACAGAGGAGGGCCAGATCGTATTCCTCGATACGCCCGGTATCCACAAGGCAAAAAACAAGCTGGGCGATTACATGGTGAGCACGGCGGAGCATACTTTACAGCAGGTTGACGTGATCCTGTGGCTGGTGGCGCCAACAAACTTTATCGGCGCCGGGGAGCGGCATATCATCGAACAGCTGAAAAAGGTGAAGACTCCTGTGATCCTGGTGATCAATAAGATAGATACCGTGAAAAAGGAAGCGGTTTTGACCTTTATCGACACCTACCGCAGAGAACTGGATTTTCAGGAGATTGTTCCAGTGTCTGCCCTGAAGGGTCACAACACGGACGAACTGGTAAAATGCATCTTAAAATATCTGCCCTACGGTCCCGCTTTTTACGATGAGGACACCGTTACGGACCAGCCCATGCGGCAGATCGTGGCGGAGCTGATCAGGGAGAAGGCACTGCGTCTTCTGGAGGACGAAATTCCCCATGGGATTGCGGTGACCATAGAGAGCATGAAGGAGCAAGGTAAAATCTGCCACATTGAAGCAACCATCATCTGTGAGCGGGAATCCCACAAGGGGATGATCATCGGCAAAGGCGGACAGATGTTGAAAAGGATCGGCGCTGCAGCCCGTCAGGACATTGAGAAATTACTTGAAATGCAGGTAAATCTAAAGCTTTGGGTGAAGGTGAAGAAGGATTGGCGGGACAGCGATTTCCTTCTGAAAAATTATGGATATAACCCGAAAGATGTCCTGGACGGCGAATAGAAAAAATGAAATTGCAGACCCTATGTTATGCAATTGTTCAGTGGTCCGCGAGGCTTTGCGGACGGTGGATCTGAACGTGCGATTACACTTGGATTAGGGGGATCTGTAATGGATTTGAAATACTGGAAGCAGTTTGAGAGCAGCGGAAGGATAGAAGATTACCTGGCCTTCGTCTCCAGTGTAAGACGTGAGGCGGAGAGAGGGGATAGAGCGAAGGAAAGCGGTCATGCAGGAGTATATATGGGTGACGGGAATCATACTGAAGCAGAGTCCGGTGGGAGAGTACGACAGGCATATCAGCCTTTTAACTAAGGAGAGGGGTAAGCTGTCAGCCTTTGCCCGAGGTGCAAGAAAACCGGGGAACAGACTTGCAGCGGCTACCAATCCTTTTGCCTTTGGCACATTTAAGCTCTACGAGGGAAAGAACTCCTACACCTTGACGGAGGCGGATGTTCAAAACTATTTTGAAGACCTTCGGGCGGATTATATTGGCGCCTGCTATGGACTGTATTTTGCGGAGGTGACGGATTACTACACCAGGGAGAACAATGATGAGAGAGAGATGCTGAAGCTGCTCTATCAATCTCTGCGGGCCCTGTGCGCCCAGTCTCTCCCCAATTCCCTGGTCAGATGTGTATTTGAATGCAAGGCAATCGCCGTGAACGGTGAGTTCCCGGGTCCGCCGGCAGGAAGGGAGTTGGAGGAGTCCACGGTGTTTTGTCTGCAATACATAGTAAACAGCCCGGTGGAAAAGCTGTACACCTTTGTGGTGAAGGATTCCGTGCTGGAGGAGCTTAAGCAGGTGGCTGCGGAATACATGAGGAGATTTGTGGGCAGGGAATTCAAAAGTCTCGAAGTTCTGCAAACTCTCTGTTGAAAAACGGAATAGTTTTTGATACAATAATTTGGCACGGCGGCGAACAGTGTGGAGCAAGGAGATTATGAAATGAAGAAAATGGGAATGCCTGTGGCAATTCTTGTACTGTTTGCGATAATGTTTTCAGGTTGTGGACAAGTGGTAGTTCCGAAAGACATCAGGGAATCCACGTTGGTGATTGACAAAAGCGGCCGGGTGACTGCTTATCTGGTGGAGGAATTTGACAAGAATTATTACAACATTTCCGAACTGAGTGCCATGGCTCAGGAGGATGCTGCTAACTTCGGCGGTTCTGCGGCAGATTCCGGGCAGGTAAAGATAGTGAGCGTGGAGGCGGTGGAGGGTGACAGCAGCCGGGTCGTGGTGACATATCAGTTTGACGATACGGGCAGCTATGAGGAACTTATCAAAGATCGACTGTTTTACGGTACAGTGGCGGAAGCGATTCAAAGGGGTTATGGCAATGGAGTGACCCTGCAGAGTGTAAAGGACGGAAGCCTTATGTCCAAAGCCGATCTTTTGCAAAATATGGGAGAGTATCTCGTTATCTTCTATCCTGAACAGGTGCAGCCTGACCAGGTGAAGCTGAACCCAGAGGCGGAGGAGCAGGGACAGATAGTGATCTATTGTCCGGAGAAGGTGGGTTTTGTGAGTCAGGGGGCCATCGTCAATCAGGATGGGAGCATAAGCATCACTTGGGTGGAAGGCTCCGATTATGAACCCGTATATATGCTGTTGAAGAAATAGCGGCCGGAAAATCTGCATATTCGGTCGGATCTATAAACAAACGCGCGCAGCAACGCGCAGATAGGAAACGAAAATGGAAAAATCATTGGAAAAGATCAAGGCGCTGGCAAAAGCGAGGGGCTTTGTTTATCCAGGTTCAGAGATTTATGGAGGTCTTGCAAATACCTGGGACTACGGTAACTTGGGCGTGGAACTGAAAAACAATGTAAAGAAAGCCTGGTGGCAGAAGTTTGTGCAGGAGAATCCTTACAATGTGGGCGTGGACTGCGCCATACTGATGAATCCCCAGACCTGGGTGGCCAGCGGTCATCTTGGCAGCTTTTCCGATCCACTGATGGATTGTAAGGAGTGCCATGAGCGCCATCGCGCCGACAAGCTGATTGAGGATTTCTGTGCGGAGCAGGGCATCACACTGAGCGGCAGCGTGGATGGGTGGACCCAGGAGCAGATGAAGGAATTCATCGATGAAAAGAATATTCCCTGCCCCAAGTGCGGCAAGCATAATTTCACCGACATCCGCCAGTTCAACCTGATGTTTAAGACCTTCCAGGGCGTCACAGAGGATGCGAAGGATACCATTTATCTGCGTCCGGAGACGGCTCAGGGTATTTT
Source organism: Acetatifactor sp. (assembly GCA_022511385.1). Taxonomy (GTDB): domain Bacteria; phylum Bacillota; class Clostridia; order Lachnospirales; family Lachnospiraceae; genus Acetatifactor. The sequence continues at coordinate 12,995 of JAFLRN010000028.1, read as the reverse complement.
TGTGAACTTTAAGAATGTACACCGGACCTCCCGGAAAAAGATTCCCTTTGGCATTGCCCAGATTGGTAAATCCTTCCGGAACGAGATCACACCAGGTCAGTTCACCTTCCGTACCAGAGAGTTTGAGCAGATGGAGCTGGAATTCTTCTGTGAGCCTGGAACGGATATGGAATGGTTCCAATACTGGAGAGGCTTCTGCCGCGACTGGCTGCTGTCCCTGGGGATCAAGGAGGAGGAGATCCGTCTCCGCGACCATTCCCCTGAGGAGCTTTCATTCTACAGCAAGGGAACCACGGATATCGAGTTTAAGTTCCCCTTCGACTGGGGCGAGCTGTGGGGCATTGCCGACAGGACGGATTACGACCTGACCCAGCATGCAAATACCTCCGGTGAGGACATGAACTATTTCGATGATGAGAAAAATGAAAAATACATACCTTATGTGATCGAGCCCTCTCTGGGGGCTGATCGAGTGGTGCTGGCTTTCCTTTGCTCCGCCTATGACGAGGAGGAACTGGAGGGCGGCGATATGCGGACTGTACTGCGCTTCCACCCGGCGCTGGCGCCTGTGAAGATCGGTGTGCTGCCCCTGTCAAAAAAGCTGAACGAGGGTGCGGAGAAGATCTACACACAGCTTTGTAAAAAATATAACTGCGAATTTGACGACAGAGGAAACATTGGTAAGAGATACCGGCGCCAGGATGAGATTGGTACACCGTTCTGTGTTACCTACGATTTTGATTCTGAGACCGACGGCTGTGTGACCGTCCGTTTCCGGGATTCCATGGAGCAGGAGAGAGTTGCCATTGCAGAATTAGATGCTTATTTTGCTGATAAATTTACCTTTTAACCAGAAAGGCCGATATAGGTGCAAAGAGCAGAAGTGACTTCTGCTCTTTTGCGTATTTTCGCACACTCAGAAAGCAGCAGATTGAGAGGAAGTATGAACGTTACAGAAATCTTTCAGATTCTTGGAATAGAGTTCACTGTCGACGAGCGGGCAATCAGGAACGCATATCGGGAGAAACTGGCTGTGACCAACCCGGAGGACGATCAGGAGGGCTTTATGCGCCTGAGAACGGCATATGAAGAGGCCTGTCGGCTGGCAAAGCTGCTGCAGCAGATTCAGGAGAAGGCCGGCAGCGGCGAGAGCGTTTCAATCGAGGAACTGGCCCGGATGCTGGGGCAGACTATACAGTTTACGCAGTTTGGGCAGATTGTGCAATCAACACAGGCAAAGCCATCCAAGGATTTGACACCCTCCGGCCTATGGATGGAGAAGGCGGAAAAGATATATACAAATATAGGGCTGCGGAAGGATGTGGGCAGTTGGAAAGAGTTGTTTGAAGACGACTGTTTTTTGTCCCTGGAGGAGGAAGAGAACTGTCGGATAAAGCTGCTATCCTTTCTGACAGAACATTTCCGACTCCCTACGGTAGTTTGGAAATTTTTGAACGAAAAACTCAATATAACAAAAGATATTGATTTTCTGAGAGAGCATTATCCCATTGACTTTGTCCGCTATATCATAAACAAATGCGAGCGCGGGGAGGATGTGGATTTTGATCGGTTTGAAGGGGCGGAGGATGCCTCTTATGACCTGTACCTGCTGTATTATGACCGCTGCCTGCAGGCCTTCCAGGACGATAATCTGGAATTGGCAAGGGAACATATTCAGAATGCGGATCAGCTGGATATTCGTCATCCCATTATGGAAATCTGCAGGGCTGAGCTTCTGGTCCGTCAGGGAAGTCCCGGGGAAGCTGTTGATCTGCTGGAGGCGCTGCGAGCCAGATATCCCGGTGATTCCATGATCAGCTATAATACCGCGGAGGTGCTGTGGAAGCAGGGGGAGAAGGATGCCGACCTGCGTGACCGGGCAGCTTTTATCTATCAGGAATTGAAAACGGAGAATGATGCCCACTATATGGCGAATATGAGGCTGACAGAGTGGTATTGTGACAGAGGCAGCTATCGGGAGGCCAAGAATTGTGCGGAGAAGGTGCTTTCGGTAGGAGGCGATCCCTCCTTTATGGAGCTGCTGGCGCGGGTAAACTCTTATATTGAGAAGGATCTGGAGGCCCAATACCGCGAGAATGGCGGATGGGAACCGGCGCTTGAACTTTGCTGGTGTTATCTGCAGGATGGCAGAATATCCAAAAGCATACAGCTGGCATTGAAGCTGGAGAAGGTGATCACGCCGGAAAAGGTGGCTGAATATAATGGCCTGATGGCAAAACTGTATGTGGAGGCGGCTGAATACGAAACCTCCATCGCCATGACGAGGTTTTGGGAGCAGGAGCTGGAAAAAAAGCTTTCCGTCCATGAAAACGGGGAGGAAGCGGAAAAGGACCGGGACCGTCTGAGACAGGCCCATCTGATCCGCATGCAGTGCTATCTCCACTTAGGCTTATCAGATTCTCAGTGGTTTTCGGAAGCCATTCGGGAGGGAGAGGGCATATTGACAGGCACTGTAAAGGACGTGGGTGTGCTGTTGGAAATGATCCGGATCTACTTGGAGATGAACGAGTATGAGCGCTGCCAGAAGCTGGTGGATAAACTGATAGATGAATACCAGGTTTTTGCGGCATACGCAACTTCCATGGAATGCTTCAAGCGCCAGAGGAACGCCGGTGGAGTATTAAACGCAGCCAGCCGCTGCCTGCATTATTTTCCGGGATATGTCAAAGCATACGAGCTTTTGGCAGAGGTATATATGGCTCTGCAGAGAACAGAAGATTTCCGAAAGCTGATGGAAAGCGCAGAAAAAAATGGTGTGAAGAGTGTGCTTCTGGAGGCTTACGAGAATCAGATGGACCGGCCGAGTCTGGACGTTTTAAGTCCGCAGGAGCTAAACCGGAGGGTTATAAATTTTCGCAATGATTACCTGTCTCCTTTGGAAAAGGGTCAGCAGATTTTTTATGAGTCAGGCCTGCCAGTTATCAATGCATTGCTGTACCGCTGCCCGGACAGCTATATGCTGGTGCAGCGGGGTATATTTCACAAGGCTGGACACCATTACATAGAAGCCCGGGAAGATTATGAGAAAGCGCTTTCTTTGAAGCCCTCAAATTCTTATGCCTTGAGCGGTCTCAGTCACGTGTACAGGTACATGGGAGATTATGAGAAGGCGCTGGTCTGCATCCGAAAAGCGATTTTGTATAAAGACGAGAGTACGTTATCTGCCGCATTATATACGGATATGGCCACGCTGCATTCCCTGCTGGGCAATTATGATATGGCTTTGGCAGCTTGCAGGCAGTATGAGGAACAGATTGAAAAGCCGAATATCATTTTTTTAAACCAGAAGGCGGAATGCTATGTGAATCTGGGACAGACAGAGGAAGCTGTCAAGATCTATCAAAGCTATTTTGATAAGCTGAAGCATAACAGCTACCAAAAGCAGGTGGATGCCTGTGTCAAAGGGCTTCAAAAGGAGCGGGCTTGGGAAATTTTGGGAAGGTGGAAGGCTGAACTGGATGCAGCGGGCTGGTTCTGGTTCAGATCCGGTGCGGACAGAAAAGTAATAAACAGCAATTATAGCCAATATCACAATGCTGCCGGTTGGGCGGAGCTGGTGTTTGGAGAGCCCGGTGAGGCGATAAAACATTTTGAGAAATCCCTTGCAGGATGGAAACCTGGCAGCGCTGAGTTTGACAGCAGATGCGGCGACGCTGTTTTTGCCGCTACGGTCTGTGGCAGCAAAAAGCTGGGCGCACGTTTAGGGAAGCAGTTAAAAATATCCCTGAACAGGGCAAGCTGGGGTGGGAATAATGCATACCTGGAAAAGGAAAAAATGCACCTGTACTACCAGCTTCTGGGTGAATATTTCACAGAGAGCGAAGAAAAGCTTCGGGAGCTTTTGGAACGTGAGAGTTCCTGCCGCATCTGCTGGTTCTGTACCAGCCCGGTCTGCAAGGAACTGGAGGGTGTGCGCATTCTGTTTCTGATCAGGACAGGACAGGAACAGGAGGCCAGAGAGCGGCTGAAGAGTAACCTGGAGATACAGCCTGCGAACGAGTATATGCTGGCTATCCGGCATGTTGTCTTTGCAGATAAGGCATGAAACGACTGCTTTTCCGGGCCTTTGCCCGTAACTTGTGGTAACATGATATAATGAGCGCAAGCGAGCTGGAGCAGGCGGAGCCTGTTCATAGCGAGCGGCGAATGCTGATCACAAGCTATGCTTGTGATATAACATAGAGAGAGGAATTACATGATAGTAGGAATTGATTTGGGAACAACGAATAGTCTGATCGCGTATTACAGTGAGGAAGGGCCAAAGATCATCCCCAACAGGCTGGGAAAAAATCTGACTCCGTCAGTGGTCAGCGTGGATGAAGAGGGCAATGTATATGTTGGAGAGACAGCCAGAGAGCGCATGAGTCTGTATCCGGATTCCGTGGCCCAGACCTTTAAGCGAAGTATGGGTACGGAACGGGATTATGTGCTGAGCGGTAAGCATTTCAAACCGGAGGAGCTCTCCAGCCTGGTACTGCGCTCTCTGAAGGAAGATGCGGAGGCTTATCTGGGAGAGCCTGTTACAGAGGCAGTGATCAGTGTGCCCGCGTATTTTGATGACAAGCGGAGAAAGGCCACCAAGAGAGCAGGAGAGCTGGCCGGTTTAAAGGTGGACAGAATGATTTCCGAACCCACTGCTGCGGCTGTGGCATATGGTCTGTACGACAAGACTCAGGATACACGTTTTCTGGTATTTGACCTGGGTGGCGGTACTTTTGACGTGTCGGTTTTGGAACTGTATCATAATATCCTGGAGGTCCGTGCCGTGGCGGGAGATAATTACCTTGGCGGTGAGGACTTTACGGAGGTAATGGCAAAGCTGTTCCTCCAGAAAAAGAAGCTTCAGCTCCAGGGGCTGTCCGAGAAGGAGCAGGTAAGGCTATACCGCCAGGCGGAAAAGGCAAAGCGGGAGATCAGCGACAAGGATCGGATAACGATGAGTTTCCTTCAGGGAGAGGAGCAGATTGAGGAGCAGATCACCTATAAGGAGTATGAGGAGGCCTGCGAGGAGCTTCTGATGAAGATCCGCGAGCCCGTTAAGAAGAGCTTGGCGGATGCGGGACTGAAGTTGAGTGACATCGATGAGGTTCTTCTCATCGGCGGCGCAACCAGACTGTCCGTGGTCAGGGATTTTTTGATCCGTCTGTTTCGGAAGTTCCCGGACACCAGGATGAATCCCGACGAAACGGTTGCTCTGGGAGCGGCTGTACAGGCGGCTATGAAGGAACGGAGAGAGGAAGTGAAGGAGGTTATTCTCACGGATGTCTGTTCCTTTACACTGGGTACGGAAATTTCGGTGGAGTATGAGGAGGATCTGTTTGAGCATGGCAGATTCTGTCCTATTATTGAGCGGAACACAGTGATTCCTGCCAGCCATACCGAGCGTCTATACACTGCCCGCGACAACCAGAAAAAGGTGCGTGTGCGGGTGCTTCAGGGGGAGAGCCGCTTTGCCAAAAACAATCTGTATCTGGGTGAGCTTGAGATCGATGTGCCAAAGGGTCCCAAGGGACAGGAGGCCGTGGATGTGACCTACACTTATGACATCAACTCCCTGCTGGAGGTGGAGGTGACGGTGGTCTCCACGGGCTTGAAACAGAAGATGATCATCAAGGGCGAAGAGAACCAGATGACCGACGAGGAGATCAAGAAGCGAATGGAGGAGCTGGCTTATCTGAAGATCCAGCCCCGGGATTACGAGGAGAACCGTCTTGTGCTGACCCGCGCTGAGCGCATGTATGAGGAGGCCCTGGGAGAACGGAGAAAGAAGCTGGACCATTATATCACCGTCTTTGAGTCAGCGCTGAAGAAAGGGGATCATGATGAGATCGCCGAGGCCAGGAAGAACTTGAATGAGGTGCTGGAAGAGGATGAGGACTGAGGGCTCGCGTTAGAACGCATAAATTTTCCTGATGTGAGTATATTGAAGTATACTTAACATTTCCGAGGAGATATGGTATAATGCAGAAAAAGCGGACGAGCACTCAAGAGGAAAGGAATGATATTATGACACTTGCAACGTATAATAAACAGCATGAAAAAAATATGCGAGAGATGGATGAGTATATTAATTCCTTTAAAAAACTGGATAGAGCAGAAGCTGAAAAAAAAGCAAAAGAAAGTCTGATTAGATCGGGTGTTCTCAACAAAGATGGCACTGTAAAGGAAAGAATTTGCAATCTGTAGGTAAAATATATGAACACTGTGATTAATTCCATGTACGCAAAGCTGCCAAATCTTGTAATAGGATTTCATGGCTGTCGTGCGAAAACATATAGAAATGTACTGTACAGACATCAACATCTGAAGCGCAGCGCCAACAAATATGATTGGTTGGGAAATGGAATTTATTTCTGGGAAAACAGCTATGAGCGTGCATACGAGTGGGCGAAGCAACGTTATGGAAAAAAAGGAGCAGTGTTGGGAGCTGTTATTGATTTAGGCTTGTGTCTGAACTTAACAGATTATAACAGTGTGGATATTTTACGACAGGGTTATGAAATGTTGAGGATGAGGTGTGAGGTTTTTGGAATCCCACTGCCGCAAAATACAAAAGGAAAAAGTAAGACGGACTTATTGCTTCGTGATTTGGACTGTGCTGTGATTCAACAAATTCAAGAGTATGGTATGCCTTAAAATCGGTTACATATATTGAGAAATGTAATAAAGACCTGTCGTTTCAGAAATGACAGGTCCTTTTTGCTATAATTCCGCATATGTATAAAGGAGTTTCGCTAAATTTCAAGACAGAATTTGGCTGCCGGAATCCATGTAAAATATTTGACAAGCATCCAAATAACTTCTATAATGTTTTGCTGAGAGATAAGTGAAATCAGGATTTTTTATAATTTGGAGGATAATGCCATGAAACCCTACGGCGTAAATGAACTGAGAAGAATGTATCTGGATTTCTTTGAAAAGAACGGCCATCTTAAAATGAACAGCTTTTCGCTGGTGCCACACAATGACAACAGCCTGCTGATCATCAATTCCGGTATGGCGCCCTTGAAGCCATATTTTACGGGGCAGGAGATTCCGCCCAGAAAGAGGGTAACAACCTGCCAGAAGTGCGTCCGCACCGGCGATATTGAAAATGTGGGAAAGACTGCACGCCATCTGACCTTCTTTGAGATGCTGGGTAACTTTTCCTTTGGGGATTATTTTAAACATGAGGCCATTGCATGGAGCTGGGAATTTTTGACGGAAGTAGTGGGAATGGAGCCGGAGCGGCTTTACCCCTCCATCTACTGCGAGGATGACGAGGCCTTTGATATCTGGACAAAGGAGATCGGCGTGCCTGCTGAGAAGATCACCCGTTTCTATCGGGATGAGAACGGTAAGTGCGACAATTTCTGGGAGCATGGCGCAGGTCCCTGCGGCCCCTGTTCCGAGATTTACTATGACAGAGGAATCAAGTATGGCTGCGGCAAGCCCGACTGTAAGGTGGGCTGTGACTGCGACCGCTTTATGGAAGTGTGGAACAACGTGTTCACACAGTTTGACAGCGACGGAAAGGGAAATTACACGGAACTGGCACAGAAGAACATCGATACCGGCATGGGCCTGGAGCGCCTGGCAGTGGTGGTTCAGGATGTGGATTCTGTGTTTGATATTGACACTATGAAGGCCATCCGTGACCGTATTTGTGAGATTGCCGGTGTGGAGTATATGAAGGATGAGGCGGTGGATGTCTCCATACGCCTGATCACCGACCATATCCGTTCCACGACTTTCATGATCAGTGACGGCATTATGCCCTCAAACGAGGGCAGGGGCTATGTGCTCCGCCGCCTGATCCGCAGGGCTGCAAGACACGGCAGGCTTTTGGGCATTCAGGACAAGTTCATGGCACGTTTGAGCGAGACTGTGATAGGTGAGTGCCGGGACGGTTATCCCGAACTAGAGGAAAAGCGGGCGTTTATCCTGAACGTACTGACCCAGGAGGAGGAGAAGTTTGACAAGACCATCGACCAAGGTTTAAATATCCTGGCGCAGATGGAGGAGGAGATGAAGGCCGCGGGCATAACAGAGTTGTCCGGCGAGAATGTGTTTAAGCTCTACGATACCTACGGATTCCCCACAGACCTGACGGAGGAAATTCTGGCGGAGAAGGGCTTTACCATCGACGAGGCAGGCTTTGGAGTGTGCATGCAGCAGCAGAAGGAGACAGCGCGCAAGGCAAGAAAAGTTACAAATTATATGGGAGCTGACGTGACCGTATATGAGTCCATCGATCCCGCAATTACTACAGAGTTCGTGGGCTATGACAGATTACAGCACAATTCCAAGGTGACAGTGCTGACCACTGAGACCGAGCTGGTGGAGGCTCTCACAGATGGACAGGTGGGCACCATCATTGTGGAGGAAACGCCGTTCTATGCAACCATGGGCGGTCAGAACGCTGACACCGGTATCATCACTACTGCGGATGGAAGCTTTGAAGTAAAAGACACCGTGAAGCTCCTTGGCGGAAAGGTAGGTCATATCGGTACTGTGACAAGAGGCATGATCAAGGTGGGAGATTCCGTCACCCTGACCGTGGATGCGGGCAAGCGCTCCGACACCTGTAAGAACCACAGCGCCACCCATCTGCTGCACAAAGCGCTGAGAGAGGTGTTGGGAAGTCATGTGGAGCAGTCCGGTTCCTACGTGGACGGAGACAAGCTTCGCTTTGACTTCAGCCACTTTGCGGCCATGACAAAAGAAGAACTGGAGAGAGTTGAGACAATCGTCAATGAGAAGATCGCAGAGAACCTGCCCGTAGTGACGGAGGTTCTTCCCATAGAAGAAGCGAAAAAGACAGGGGCCATGGCTCTGTTTGGAGAAAAGTACGGCGAGACCGTTCGCGTGGTAAAGATGGGAGAGTTCTCCGTGGAGTTCTGCGGTGGCACACATGTCGCCAACACAGGTGTGATTTCCGCATTTAAGATTTTATCTGAGAACGGTGTTGCCGCAGGCGTCCGCAGAATTGAGGCCCTGACCGGAAACGGTGTGTTCGCATATTACAAGAATTTAGAGGAGACACTGGAGACAGCGGCGAAGGTGCTGAAGACCACTCCGGCAACACTGGTGGACCGCTGTGAGCATGTAATGGCCGAGGTAAAGAGCCTCTCCGCCGAGCTGGAATCCCTAAAGTCCAAAGCAGCCAAGGAAGCCCTGGGCGACGTGATGGACCAGACGGTGGAAGTCAAGGGCGTGAAGCTGCTTGCCACCAGCGTGGCGGGAGTTGACATGAACGGCCTGAGAGACCTTGGCGACCAGCTGAAGGCTAAGCTGGGCGAGGGTGTTGTTGTGCTTTTGTCCGAGCAGGATGGCAAGGTAAACATGATCGCCATGGCCACTGACGGTGTCCTGGCTAAAGGGGCACATGCGGGCAACCTTATTAAGGGAATCGCAGCCCTGGTCGGCGGCGGTGGCGGCGGGCGGCCCAATATGGCCCAGGCCGGCGGAAAGAATCCTTCAGGTATTCCGGCAGCAATTGCTGAGGCAGCAAAGGTACTGGAAGGCCAGCTGGCATAAAACCGGAGGTTCAGATACGAAGGAAAGTAGCTTAGGAGGGAACAGGTCATGGAGAATCTTTTGCTGCTAAGTAAGCAGTTTCTTAAGCCGGTTAAGGTATCACTGATCGTCGCAGATAGCATGTGGGTGTTAGTTATTGCGTTTACGGTGCTGACGGGAGATCATAACGATCTGTTTGAAATGGGATTGCTTTTTGGAGGTCCTATCATCGTACTCCTTGTTCTCAATTTGCTTTTTCTTGAAGCGGTGAAACCGGAAAGATTTTTAGGGAAATGGCCGCCTGATGCTTTAAAATCCATCAATGAGGAATGTATGATGGGATATCGGTGTGGCAATGGGATTCTGTGCGAAAATGGATGCCTTCTGATCGTCGGCATGACTATCAAGGCATTTTTACCTCAAAATATCACTATGATACATAAGCAGGGTATACAGGGAGGACTTATCTTCGTAACTGATAAGTGGGAGCATCAGCATGCAGTCCGGGCTTCCAGCCGCGCTGTTAAGGGAAAGGGGACCTTCCGGGAAGTGGATGTGGACACCTTTTGGGAAAAGTTAAGCAGTGCGAAAGAAAAAGCCGGCACTGAAAATCACTAGAGATTTATAAAAAGTAGTTGACGCAATGGAATTTTATGTTATAATATCTAGTGTGTATGCGGTAATATGTGCCATAATACATAATATTAACCCAATCAGTCGAATGCTTGTGGGACTGAAGGGAGGTCGGGTAGAATGTCTAATGTGATCGTAAAAGAAAACGAGACTCTTGACAGCGCACTGCGCCGTTTTAAGAGGAGCTGCGCCAAGGCAGGTATTCAGCAGGAGATCCGCAAGCGCGAGCATTACGAAAAGCCTAGCGTAAGACGTAAAAAGAAATCAGAGGCAGCTAGAAAGCGTAAATACAACTAAAACACATAAGTTGACCCTCGGTCGCGCGACCGGGGGTTTTCTTTAGCCGTAAACTTCTGTATAATGACTATTCTCCAATAATGGAGGGTGGCAGGTCTCTTTGCCGGACCGTAAAGCAGCGTCAGCACTTAGCGAGGTACTGTCGAGCTTAGTGTCTGCTACGCTGCGGTTCGAGCGGAAGCGCGTCCGGCAAAGAGACCTGCCACCCTCCACGGCGTCACTCGCCAGTTAAGTTCTAAATTCCCAAGTATTTCATATCATTTAAGTAAAAGCAGCTGCAAGAATGTTTTCCGGCAGCCGTATTTGAAACCCAGATATGGAGTACATACTATGTTTGCAAAAAGAACCCTACCAGCATTCCTCCTGACAGTGACCCTATGGATTTCCACAGTCCTGCCAGTAAACGCCGATGTCGCCATTTCCGCCCCTGCAGCGATCCTCATCGAAAGCTCCACAGGCCAGGTGATCTACGAACGAAACGCCACAGAAAGAAGAAGCCCCGCCAGCATCACCAAGATCATGACGCTTCTTTTGACCTTCGAAGCCATCGATTCCGGAAAGGCCAGCCTGTCCGATCAGGTGATCGTCAGCGAATACGCAAGTTCCATGGGCGGTTCCCAGGTATATCTGGCACAGAATGAGACACAGACCCTGGAAACCATGATAAAATGCATTGCAGTGGCTTCGGGAAATGATGCCAGCGTGGCAGTTGCGGAACACATTGCCGGAAGCGAGGAAGCCTTTGTGGACCTGATGAACCAGAAGGCGGAGGAGCTGGGAATGGTGGACACTCACTTTGAGGATTGCAGCGGTCTCACCGACTCCGACAACCATTACTCCACCGCAAAGGATATTGCCATCATGTCTAGGGAGCTGACCACAAAGCATCCGGATATATTCAACTATACCACCATATGGATGGAGGACATCACTCATGAGACGGCACAGGGCACAAGCACCTTTACCCTGACCAGTACCAACAAACTGCTGAAACAGTACCAGTATACCACTGGTCTAAAGACAGGTTCCACCTCCAAAGCACTGTTCTGCCTGTCTGCTACCGCCACCAAGGACGGAATTGACCTGATTGCAGTGGTCATGGGCGCAGCGGACAATGCACATCGTGTTTCAGATGCCCAGACCCTTTTGACATATGGTTTTAATATCTGTGATCTGTACATAGATGCAAACGGGGAGGATCTTACTCCTCTGAAAGTAGAAAAAGGTGTGGAGGACGAGGTGGGACTGTTGTTCTTTGGTGAGTTCCGCTATCTGGATACCCAGGGAAGCGATCTGTCGCAGGTGGTGAAGGTACTGGAGCTTCCCGAGAGCGTGGAAGCGCCGGTGGCGGAGGGGAGTCAGGCGGGAAGAGCCAAGTATTACTTAAACGGAACGGAAATTGGAAGTGTTCCCATTCTCTACGCAGATACTGTTGAAAAAGCGGGCTATATGGATTACCTGAAAAAAATTTGGGGGATTTTCCTTTTATAGAAATTTATAATATGTTATACTGGGTAGCAAAGAGTCCGCATTGGCTGGTAAGCCAATGCGGACACTGGTGCGAGGAAAGACATGGCAGATATATTGATCACGATCCTGGGCGCGGCGGCCATCATTTTCATATGGGTGATACTTTACGACAGCAACCGGTTTGTGGTGAGAAAGCATCAGGTTGCAGACAGCAGAATCAAAAAGAAAGCCAGGGCAATAGTGCTGGCAGATTTGCATAACAAGCGTTATGGCCGGGAGAATGAGCGGCTGCTGGAAGCCATCCGTGAGCAGAAGCCGGACTTTATACTGGTAGCAGGCGATCTTGTCACCGCCAAGCCCGGAAGGAGCCTGAAGCCCGCCATACAGCTTCTAAAGGAACTGGCCCAGGATTATCCCATCTATTACGGCAACGGCAACCACGAGTACAGGATGAAGCTTTATCCCAAGACCTATGGGGACATGGCAAGACAGTATGGACAAGCATTAGGAGAACTTGGGATAGACCCTCTTGTCAACAGTCGAATGATTCTGGAAGAATATGGCCTAGCTATCTGTGGTGTGGAGATTGACAGAGAACTCTATCGGCGGTTTCGGATTCCTAAGATGCCTGAGGACTACATGACAGGTATGCTGGGGGAGGCGCCCAAAGACCTGTATACAGTGCTGTTAGCTCATAATCCCGACTATTTTCCCCAGTATGCCGCCTGGGGGGCGGACATGGTGCTCTCCGGCCACGTGCATGGCGGTGTGCTCAGGATTCCGTTTTTTAACAGAGGTGTTATCTCTCCGGGATTACGATTGTTCCCCAAATACGACGGCGGCATTTTTAAAGAGGGAAAGAGTACCATGGTGCTCAGCCGGGGCTTGGGCATGCACACCATATATATCCGCCTGTTCAACCCTGCGGAGCTGTGGGTAGTGGAATTTGAACCGGAGGTTACTTTTTAAACTACGCCCGATTCAGCCCAGCCCTGACAATGTCCTGACCGCAGACCGCCTAAGCACGTCGGCACTTAGCGAGGTCCTGTCGAGCTTAGTGTCCGCTACGTGCGGAG
>JAFLRN010000027.1 GCA_022511385.1 Acetatifactor sp. | reverse complement strand
GGCAGACGGCATTGCTCGTGTACATGGACTGGAAAATGCCATGCAGGGTGAGCTGCTGGAGTTCCCCGGCGAAGTGTATGGCATGGTGCTGAACCTGGAGGAGGATAATGTGGGCGTGGTGCTGCTGGGCAGCACCAAGAACATCAACGAAGGCGATACAGTAAAGACCACAGGACGTGTGGTTGAGGTGCCTGTAGGTGATGCTATGTTGGGCCGCGTTGTCAATGCACTGGGCCAGCCCATTGACGGAAAGGGGCCCATCCAGACCAGCAGTTACCGTAAGATTGAGCGCGTGGCAAGCGGCGTTATTACCAGAAAGAGTGTTGACACGCCCTTGCAGACAGGTATTAAGGCGATTGACGCTATGGTGCCAATCGGCAGAGGCCAGCGTGAGCTTATTATCGGCGACCGTCAGACTGGTAAGACGGCAATCGCTATTGACACGATCATAAACCAGAAGGGTCAGGGCGTAAAGTGTATTTACGTTGCCATCGGCCAGAAGGCTTCAACGATCGCGAACATTGTAAAGACTCTGGAGGAGTACGACGCAATGGCGTATACCACGGTAGTGGTATCCACAGCAAGTGATCTTGCTCCCCTGCAGTATATTGCTCCTTATTCCGGATGTGCCATCGGCGAGGAATGGATGGAGGCGGGACAGGACGTATTGGTAGTGTATGACGATCTGAGTAAGCACGCTACCGCATACCGTACACTTTCCCTGCTGCTTCGCCGTCCCCCCGGACGTGAGGCATATCCCGGCGATGTGTTCTATCTGCATTCCAGACTTCTGGAACGTGCAGCCAGGATGAGCGAGGAGTATGGCGGAGGCTCTCTTACGGCGCTTCCCATCATCGAAACCCAGGCGGGCGATGTATCTGCCTACATACCTACCAACGTGATCTCCATCACCGACGGCCAGATATATCTGGAGACCGAGATGTTCAACTCCGGCTTCCGCCCTGCGATCAACGCGGGTCTGTCCGTGTCCCGTGTGGGCGGTGCAGCGCAGATCAAGGCTATGAAGAAAATTGCGGCTCCTATCCGTACAGAGCTTGCTCAGTACAGAGAGCTTGCATCCTTTGCACAGTTCGGTTCCGAGTTGGATGACGATACCAAGGAAAAGCTCGCACAGGGCGAACGTATCAGGGAGGTTTTGAAGCAGCCTCAATACAGACCCATGGCTGTGCAGTATCAGGTCATCATCATCTATGCAGTTACCAACAAGTACCTGTTGCAGGTGCCTGTTGAGGATATCACCAGGTTCGAGGCAGAGTTCTTTGAGTTCCTTGACACCAAGTATCCTGAGGTGCCCAGGAACATTGCGGAGGAGAAGGTGATCTCCGATGCCACCGAGGAGACGTTAAAGAAGGCGCTGGAGGAATTCATTAAGCAGTTTTTGACTAAAGGCTAAAGGCTTTTAGGGAAATGAGGACATAATATGGCATCAATGCGTGATATAAAGCGCCGTAGAAGCAGTATTCAGGGGACCCAGCAGATCACAAAAGCCATGAAGCTGGTTTCCACAGTCAAGCTGCAGCGCGCCAGGGCAAACGCAGAGCGGTCCAAAGAGTATTTCACATGTATGTATGACACGGTGAACAGTATCTTAAAGCGTGTAGGGCATATAGAACACAGGTATTTGGTTCCCGGAGCTTCTCAGAAGAAGGCTGTCATTGTCATCACCTCCAACAGGGGCCTGGCCGGCGGCTACAATTCCAATGTGGTCAAGCTGGTCACCAGGAACACCGAATGGAATAAGGATGATGTGGTAGTTTATGCGTTAGGTAACAAGGGACGCGAAGCTTTTACAAGGTATGGCTATCAGGTGAAGGTTTGCCACAGCGATATCGTGGAGAGTCCTGTGTATGCTGATGCGATGGCGCTCTCTCAGGAACTGCTTCAGTCCTTTGCGGCAGGTGAAGTAGGCGAAATTTATCTGGCATACACCGCATTTAAAAATACGGTGAGTCACGTGCCGACTCTGTTAAAGCTTTTGCCGGTGGAGTATACCGATGAGACGGAGGAGAAGGCTGAAAAGGCTGAGGCGATCATGAACTTTGAGCCCGAAGATGTGGAGGCGCTGGACCTGATTCTTCCCAAATATATGACGAGCCTGATCTATGGTGCGCTGATGGAATCTGTGGCAAGTGAGAATGGAGCCCGCATGCAGGCGATGGACAGCGCGACCAGCAATGCGGAGGAAATGATCAATGATCTGGCGCTGAAGTACAACAGGGCGCGTCAGGGGTCCATTACGCAGGAATTGACGGAGATTATTGCCGGCGCGGAGGCTTTAGGCTAGACAGTTGTGAAGTAAAGATATGCCCGCGCGAGCGGGCAGGAAAGAGGTTAAGATGGCAGGAGAAAACAGAGGTAAGGTTACCCAGGTGGTGGGTGCGGTTCTGGACATCCGCTTTGATGAGGGTAAACTGCCTGAGATCAACGAGGCGATTCGGATTCCTACCAGGGACGGCGGCGAGTTGACAGTGGAGGTGTCACAGCATTTGGGCGACGACACTGTGAGATGTATCGCCATGGGCAGCACGGACGGACTGGTCAGGGGAATGGATGCACTTGCAACCGGCGCACCCATTACCGTTCCGGTAGGCGAGAAGACTCTGGGACGTATTTTCAACGTGCTGGGGCAGCCGATAGATAATAAGCCGGCTCCTGAGGATGTGTCTTATGAGCCCATCCACAGGCCTGCTCCCGAATTTGAAGAACAATCCACAGAGACGGAGCTCTTGGAGACCGGTATCAAGGTGGTAGATCTTCTCTGTCCTTATCAGAAGGGCGGAAAGATTGGCTTGTTCGGCGGCGCAGGCGTAGGAAAGACCGTGCTGATCCAGGAGCTGATCAGAAATATCGCTACGGAGCACGGTGGCTATTCCGTATTTACAGGTGTGGGCGAGCGTACCCGTGAGGGTAACGACCTGTACCACGAGATGACGGAATCCGGTGTTATCGACAAGACCACCATGGTGTTTGGACAGATGAATGAGCCCCCCGGAGCAAGAATGAGGGTGGGCCTGACCGGACTTACTATGGCGGAATATTTCAGAGATAAGGGCGGCAAGGACGTGCTGCTGTTCATTGACAATATTTTCAGATTTACTCAGGCAGGTTCCGAGGTGTCTGCACTTCTGGGACGTATGCCCTCTGCGGTGGGTTATCAGCCCACACTGCAGACGGAGATGGGTGCGCTTCAGGAGAGAATTACTTCCACCAGAAACGGCTCCATCACTTCCGTGCAGGCGGTATATGTTCCTGCGGATGACCTGACGGACCCGGCTCCTGCAACTACATTTGCGCATCTGGATGCCACCACCGTGCTGGCCCGTTCCATCGTGGAGCTGGGCATCTATCCGGCAGTGGATCCCCTGGAGTCCACCTCCCGTATTCTGGATCCCAGAATTGTGGGAGAAGAACACTACAGAACAGCCCGGGGCGTGCAGGAGATTCTGCAGCGCTACAAGGAGCTCCAGGACATTATCGCCATTCTGGGTATGGACGAACTCTCCGAGGAAGATAAGCTGGTGGTATCCCGTGCACGTAAGGTGCAGAGATTTCTGTCCCAGCCCTTCTTTGTGGCAGGACAGTTCACCGGACTGGAGGGCAAGTATGTTCCCATCAATGAGACCATACGCGGCTTCAAGGAGATACTGGAAGGCAAACACGATGATATTCCTGAGAGCTACTTCCTGAATGCCGGCAGCATTGATGATGTTCTGGCAAAGGTAAAATAGGGAGGCTTAGCGTATGGCAGAAAAGAATACCTTTCTTCTGCGCATTATCACACCTGACCGGCTGTTTTACGAGGGCCAGGTGGAGATGGTGGAATTTAACACCACGGAGGGTGAGATTGGCGTACTGCCCGGTCATATTCCCCTCACCGTGATCCTGAAGCCGGGTATCCTGAACATTTATGAGCCCGAGGCCGAAAAGCATGCGGCACTCCATGCCGGATTTGCGGAGATACTGCAGGATCAGGTAACCATTCTTGCAGAGATCATTGAGTGGCCCAGCGAGATTGATCAGGAGCGTGCTTCCGCGGCGAAAGCCAGGGCGGAGGATCGGCTGCGCAGCAAGACTCCAGAGACGGATATTGCGCGGGCAGAGACTGCACTCCAGAGAGCAGTTGCCCGCATTGAACTGTTAAAGTAACATCACGAATGAAAGCGTCCGGCGGCAGTGTAACAATTAGATGGAAATACGCATATACTGTGTAAAAGAACTACAAGGTGTGTATATGGAATTTCACTCTAAATTGACACAGCCGACGCCGGACAGCAAGGTAAGGGGCTGGAATGGGCCCCTTCCTTTTTATATGGCCTACCCGGGATATTTGACTCCAGGGCAGGAGGCTATGGCCCTCAGGGATCTGGAGTATCTGCAGCAGATGTACCCAAACGACGTGAAACGCTATCGCCGCAGGGTGGCAGAGATATTGGATAAGGCGGACTATGAGGGCAGCATGATATATGACGAGTATCCTGACAGATACAGCCTGCAGAGCCTGGCGAGGACAATCTGCGGGATATTGGAAAAGGAAGAGGAAAATCCGCCGGGAGAAGACCTGATTCAGGTTCTCCTGTTTAATGAGGTATATAAGCGCAGACATGGCGGCCAGAGAGCCTGGGTGTGAAGGATGTGAAGTTCACATCCCGAAGTTCTAAGAGGGTGTTTACACACCTCTTTGCGCTCACAGCAGAGGCTGTTTCGCAAAGAACTTCTATGTCTCGTAATGCAGAAATGTGGTAAACGATGAAAGAAATACAGGATTTGTTTCGGCAGACGCTGAACAGGGAACTAATACAAATGACACTCAGCGGCACAGTGGATCCCGTCAGGGCGGAAAAGGTGAAGGTCCGCCCTGTGATGATCAGAGATGAGCTGCTCTTTCAGGAGACATTGTACCGCGGCACACAGGTGTTTCATACCAATTTTGGCTGGTCGGAGATGGCTGACAGACTGGAAGGTTACATGGGCAGTCTGTTTCAGCAGGCCCAGATCAACAGCGCTATTCTGGAGGCTACCGCTCTGGTGAGCAGGAAAGGCAAAGTGACCATTCGCAGGAAGCAGAAGCAGTCTGCACAGAAGCAGGACAGGCCTGCCGCCGATCTGGCACACGACCGTTCCAGGCAGTATATCCTGAAAGAGGGGAAGCCTGTGGATTTTCTGGTGAGTCTTGGAGTTCAGACCCCGGATGGCCGGATTGCAAAGGCAAAGTACGCCAAATTCCGCCAGATCAACCGTTATCTGGAATTTATTGAGGACATCCTTGACAAACTACCTAAGGAAAGAACTATCCGCATCATCGATTTTGGCTGTGGAAAGTCTTATCTGACATTTGCCATGTACTATTATCTTCATACCCTGCAGGGGCGTGATATCAAGGTCACAGGCCTTGATCTGAAGGAGGATGTGATACAGCACTGTAATGCTCTGGCACAAAAATTGGGTTATGATGAATTACATTTTGAGCAGGGCGACATCAGCGGTTATCAGGGATCGGACAAGGTTGACATGGTAGTTTCTCTGCACGCCTGTGACAAAGCTACGGATTACGCGCTGGAGAAGGCGGTGAAATGGGGAGCGGAAGTTATTCTGGCGGTGCCATGCTGTCAGCATGAGCTGAACGGCCAGATTCATTGTGATACGCTGCAGCCCATTCTAAAGTACGGTGTGATCAAGGAACGTATGGCGGCACTGATCACGGATGCCCTGCGTGCGGATCTGCTGGAGCAGCAGGGCTACGACACACAGATACTGGAGTTTATCGACATGGAGCACACGCCAAAGAATCTGATGATACGTGCGGTGAAGGGGAAGGGGATGCGCCCCAGAACGGCATCCATTGATGGGGTGACGGAGTTTCTGCAAGTGAAACCTGTGTTGAAGGAGCTGCTATGAAAAAAAGCATAATTAAACTGCTGGTCTTTGCAGCTGCCTTTGTTCTGGCGTTGGTTGTGATCAGCAGGCTGATGAATCAAGGACATGACAATCTGACGATGGAAATGGCGGAAGCTTCTTTCCCACTGGTGACCATGGAGCTGGAGGGGATTGAGTATAATCAGCTCCACGGCTACAGCTTCCCCATGGATGTGGCTTTTCAACGGGATACGGTAACTGTGCTGGGAGAAAGCAGAAGTACCGGATTTGTGGTGGATACGTTCGGCCGGAATGTGACGGGAATCTCTATCCAAGTGCGCAGCGTCGACGGTTCCCGGCTGATCGAAGATACGGAACTGACAGAGTATGAGATGGAGGGAAACCGGATACATGGAAACATTGCGTTAAAGGATCTGATAGACAGAGACACGGACTATTCCCTGACTATTGTACTGGAGCTGAACGAAAGCAGTCAGGTATATTATTACACCAAGGTGATTTGGAGCAGCCGTCTGAACCCAAAGGAAAAACTGGAATATGTACTGGATTTTCATCAGAGGCTTTATGACAGGGAAGCAGCCAGGGAGCTCACAAAATATCTGGAGACAAATTCTTTGCTGGAGGATAACAGTTCTTTTCATAACGTAAACATTCACAGCAGCTTCCGCCAGATTACCTGGGCCGACCTTCCTGTGCAGGAAGTGACGACGCCGACGGTGCGGATAACTGAGATTGCCAGCCAGACCGCGTCTCTGCTGGTGGACTATGTGGTATCGACCACGAATGAGAGAGGCACTGTGGTCTATTACATGGTACAGGAGCATTTTCGGATCCGCTATACTCCGGATAGAATGTATCTGCTGGACTATCAGCGCAACATGACCCAGATTCCGGACACGGAGCAAATGTATGCAAATGACAAGATTCTCTTGGGTATCACTTCCGACCAGGTTCCCATGATGGAGAGCGAGGATGGAAATATTGTAGTATTTCAGGTGGCAAACCAGCTGTTCAGCTACAATATAACCTCCAACAAGCTGACAGTGATCTTCAGTTTTTACGACCGTGATAATGCGGACTGGAGAACCATCTACGGCCAGCATGCCATAGAGATACTGGATGTGGACGAGGGAGGAAACGTCCAGTTCGCTCTGTACGGTTATATGAACCGGGGACGTCATGAGGGTGAGGTGGGAATTCAGCTTTATACCTACAACAGCGGGCTGAATACCATCGAGGAGCTGTTATATATTCCCTATGACAAGACATATGCGGTGTTGTCAGCGGAGTTGGACAACCTGTTGTACCTGAATAGAGACCAAAAACTGTATCTGAAGTTGGAAAATATGGTGTATGAGATTGATCTTGTTAAGCGCGAGTGTGTGCCACTGGTCCAGATCATCCAGGATGGGAGCATGCATGTGTCGGATAACAACAAAATCCTGGTGTGGTCCGAGGGACAGGATATCCATCACAGTCAGGTACTGAATGTCAGGAACCTCAGCACGGGCTCAAGAAACAGCCTGACAGTTGGAGGGGATGAGGCTATTCTGCCTCTTGGTTTTATGAAAGAGGATATCATTTATGGAGTCGCGAGGCTGGAAGATATTTATGAGGAAAACTCAGGGCGGATTTTCTTTCCAATGTATAAGATATGCATCAGCAGCTCCGGAGGTGAGCTTTTAAAGGAATACAGGCAGGATGGGATGTATGTCACCGATATCCAGGTGGAAGGAAATCAGATTACCCTTCAGCGGCTGAGAAGACAGGAATCCGGAGAATATAGAGAGGCTGCTAAAGATCAGATCATGAACAATATGGAGACAGAGATGGGAAAGAATGTGATCGTCTCTGCGGTGATAGATGTATATGAGCGCTATGTGCAGATCCAGACTAAGGGTGTCATAGACAGTAAGAATATCATGATACTGAATCCCAAGGAAGTGGTCTATGAGGGTGGCAGAGAGATTGGACTTCCGAAGCAGGAGAATGTGGAGCGCTATTATGTATATGGCCCATATGGAGTAAGCGGCATTTATTCTGCGCCGGCAGGGGCTGTCAATCAGGCGTATTCCATCGCGGGTGTTGTTGTGAATGACCGTGGAGAATGCATTTGGCTTAGAGGAAACCGTTCTGCCCGAAATCAGATTTCCGCCATTCGTGAGACTGGTCTGGAGAACGGCGAAACCAGCCTGGCAGTATGCCTGGATACCATTTTCGGCTATGAGGGCTTGTCGCGCAGTTCGGGTTATCTTTTGAGCCGGGGCCAGTCGGTGCTGGAGATACTGGAGGACAATCTGGAGGATGCCCAGATTTTGGATCTGACTGGCTGCAGCGTGGATGCTGTGCTGTATTATGTGAACCGAAATATTCCTGTACTGGCACTGATGCGGGATGGGGAGGCAGTACTGATCACAGGCTTTGACGAGTATAATACCATTTTGCTGGAGCCTGCCATAGGGCGGCTTTATAGGAAAGGACTGAATGATTCCGCAGAGTGGTTCAGTGAGAATGGCAATTGTTTTATCACTTATGTACGGCCGTGACAGCTTTTTGGCATAAAGGAGAGCCTCAGAAGGAGGATAGAGCATACTTGATAGAAATCAGATGGGGATTACAGATGATTTGGCCTAAGTGAGCCTGGAAGAATATGAAAGAGATAAGTCAGGGGATGTAGATGGCTGGCTGGAAATCGCCATCGGACAGGAAAAGCTAGGATTGTATGCGGATGAAGATCTGTGGGCGGCGTTTTAGATCAGGTTCGCCCGCTGCAGCCGTTTGCGAACCTGACGACCAAGGGACATGGCCAGAGCCAGCTTCAAAATGTCTCCGGGTATGTAAGGGAAAGAGCCGATCATAAGAGCCTGGGGCAAGGTGTAGGATGCCTGGTAGGCCAGCCAGACACTGCCGAAGAGATATAAGGCCGCGGTGCCTAAGATCATGCCAGTAAGACTAGGAAGGAGCTTATTGTCCCATTTGTCTAAAAAGAAGCCACTGATCAGCGCCATAAAAATATATCCAATGATATATCCGCCGGTAGGACCAAAGAGCTTTCCTGGACCGCCGGTGAAGCCAGTAAAAACAGGAAGCCCTGCCAGACCCAACAGGATATAAACCACCACACTGATGATGCCCAGCTTCATTCCCAGCACAGTCAGCACAAAATAGATAGCCAGGGTACCCAGAGAAATAGGGACAGCAAGACTTATGGGATTAGGTATGGAAAAGGGCGCCAGAACACAAATGATAGCTGACATCAGGCCCGCCAGGGCCAGCTGCTTTACGCTGAAGGTGTTTTTGGGATTTGTAGAAATAGATGCCTCGCTCATATTATCCTCTTTCCTGCAGTGATCATGACCATCAAAAAAGGGCGACGCGACCACGGCTTTTTTATTTTGTTGGTTCTCACGTGGTAAATTAAAAAATATGCAGTAACCAGCCCAGTTCTGGCGATATGCCTCTGGCAGAATGTTAAAAACACGTTGGCACTTGGCGAGGTACTGTCGAGCCTAGTACCATTACGTGTTTTTCCAAGCGGAAGCGTGTCTGCCAGAGGCATATCGCCAGAGCTGGGCGTCACTAGCGCTTTAATTGTGCCACAGTAAAAGTAAACCATTATATAAACAGGGTTTACAATATTGAAGTTTAAAACATAATTGTTGAAATGTCAACTGCAAAATAAAAAGGTTTACATTAAGATATTTACCCGTCTGTAGAATGGACAAAAAAATCCCCTCCGGGCAGCAGCCATTGCAATACAGCAGCCTCACCCGAAAGGGATACATTACTTACCTATTCGTCACTTTCTTCCTGCAGTTCCCCCTTTTTATACTTCGCCACAATCTGCTGAATCCTCTCGTTGGGATTGAGCAGATCACTAATGGAAGAATCGTGGTTCAAGGTGTCAATAATATAGGCAATATATTTACTCATATCACAGTTGACGTACCATTTCCGCTCCAGCAATTCCGGAGTCTGGTAGATCAGGTTTGTGGTCAGAACCCTGTCGATCATACCGGTTTCGTATGCCCTGTCAAACTTGTCCAGTCCGTTGGTGAAGAGACCGAAGGTGGAGAAAACGAACACCCGGTTTGCCTTGCGTTCCTTTAACAGTGCAGCTACCTCCAGAACGCTCTCGCCGGAGGAGATCATATCGTCGATGATGATCATGTCCTTGCCTTCTACACTGGTGCCAAGAAACTCGTGAGCTACAATGGGGTTGCGTCCGTTCTCGATTCTGGTGTAATCACGTCTTTTATAAAACATACCCATATCAAGGCCCAGCACATTGGCGATATAAATGGCCCGGCTCATGCCTCCCTCATCGGGGCTGATGATCATCATATGGTCGGCATCCAGCTTTAGGTCGTTTACATTGCGCAGCAGTCCCTTGATAAACTGGTAGGCGGGCTGTACCGTTTCAAAGCCATGCAGGGGAATAGCGTTCTGAACCCTTGGGTCGTGGGCATCAAAGGTAATAATATTGTCCACGCCCATCTGTACCAGCTCCTGAAGCGCCAGGGCACAGTCCAGGGACTCCCGGGAGGTTCTCTTGTGCTGGCGGCTTTCGTAGAGGTAGGTCATGATAACGGTAATGCGACGTGCTTTGCCGCCCAGAGCAGCAATAACTCGTTTTAAGTCCTGATAATGGTCGTCGGGGGACATATGGTTTTCGTGTCCGCAAAGAGAATAGGTCAGGGAGTAGTTGCACACGTCCACCAGAAGATATAAGTCGTCGCCGCGGACGGATTCCAGAATCATACCCTTGGCTTCACCTGAGCCGAAGCGGGGAATCTTAGCGCCGATCAGATAGGAATCCCGCTGATAGCCTGAGAAAGCCAGAGAGTCCTTATGTTCACTCTCACGTTCGGCTCTCCATTTTACCAGATAGCGGTCTACTTTTTCGCCCAGGGACTTACAGCCCTCCAGTGCAATGATACCCAAAGAGCCTACGGGAATCGTCTCAAGGTTTCTTTTTTCTTCGCGGTTACCCATGAATATGTCCTTACCCTTTCTTGTGAAGTGATCTTAAGCAATGTCAGTTTAGCGCGCCCCGGCAGAAGCCGCATCCGCAATACCGATCTCATCCTGCACAGGAGCGGTATTGGCCATACGCTTTCTGTAAATGCGGATATCGGGTCCTGTCAGCTTACAAAGGGAAAACTTGCTGGTGATCCGGGAGAAGATTCTGTCGGAATACCGGTCCCTCAGCTCCTCCAGAGATAAGTTGGTGGAGATGATGGTGGATTTTCTTCTCAGGCTCCGCTCGTTGAGACAGGCAAAGAGCTGTGATGTCACAAAGCTGTTCGTCACCTCCGTACCAAGATCGTCAATGATGAGCAGATCGCATTGGTACAAGTCCTCGTAAAAGTCCTGGAGCGCTTCCCTGGATCTGGTATCAAAAGCATATCGTGCCAAACGGTCAAAAAGCCCTGAGGCACTGAAGTAAATTACAGAAAATCCGGCTTGCAGCAGTTCACAGGCGATGCAGCCCGACAAAAAGCTCTTGCCAGTACCTACTGTACCATAAAAAAAGAGATTGCGGTAGCCTTCTTTAAAGTTTTCCGTAAAATCTTTACATAGTGTAACGGCAGCCTTGAAATGCTGCAGATCCTCATTCTGATAGTATTCATATGAGAGTGTGGAGAAATTTTCCCGCCGGATCATGTCCTGAATGTTGGATTGTGCATAGCGAAGGGAAAGCTCCTGCTGACGGAAGCAGCGGCATTTCTCCTTAAGACCGTTTTCTCCGGCAACATAGCCCGTATCCTGGCAGTCCGGACAGGTGTAAATAGGTTCCAGATAATCGGAAGAAAAGCCTGCGTCAGACAGAAGCCGGGCGCGTTTTTGGGATATTTCTGAGAGCCTGGTCTTTAGCGTATCCTGAGCGGTATCATCACCTTCCAACATAAGCCTTGCAGCCGCAGAAGCTACTTCACTGACAGACTCTTCCAGCTCCAGATATCCCGGCACGGATCCATACACCTGCTGCCGCCTGGATTCCAGAAGCTGCCTGTTGTAATCCCGGGTCCGCTCATATTCCTTTATAATAGCTTCGTACTGAGAATTGGTGAGTGCCACGTCAGGTCTCCTTCATTCCATATTTGATTTCGTATCAATTACTCAAAAGCTCCTGTTCCAGGGCGTCAAAGTCATAACTGTTCTGTGTAAACTGGTTAAAACGGTTCCCGGTCTGGCGTATGCGCTCCGCGGGAGTGTTCTTACGTCGCTGTTGATAGAGGTCATCAATCTTGTGAATGTCGGACTTGTGGTGTACATTCTGATTCCTCCAGCTGCTTAGTATCCCCTCGGCATACTCAAAGCGATGTCTGTCAGTGGCAAGCACTGTGCGCTGGCAGGCCTCAAAGATAATGTCGGGGGAGAAGCCATACTCTTTTACCCAGCGGTTGATGTACTCCAGTTCCTTGGTGGTAGGAGCACCACTCTTTCCCAGTTCGTTCATAATGGCATATACATTTTTGTCATAACGGGTTGCTGCACGCTGAGCCTGCTTTGGAGTAGTAATGCCTTCCTCGGCCCAGTTGACCGCCACACGCTCTATGTATTTGAAATCCTTTTTGCCGCGCTCCACACAGTACTGGAGCAGATAGTCGATCAGATCGTCGGAAAAATGTAAAATATCCGTAAAATATAGGATGGTCTTCATCTCGGAGGGCGTCAGGGGTTTGCCGATGTAGGACTCTGCAATAAAGAGCAGTTGGGCAGTGTCCTGACGATTTTTGAATTCGCGCAGCTGGTCTGCGGAGTAAACAGGCTTTTCAAAGGCGGAAATGCTCTCAGTTTCCTGGGCTGGCAGGGTGGTAATGGTGCTGACAGCGTTCACAGGTGTCTGGGATGCAGATGCGGGAAGCGGCACAAAGGTGGAAACAGCAGCTGAGCGGTTTCCGCCCGCCGGGGTGTCCAGGTCACGGATATGGATTCCCACAAGAACCTTGTTCTCATCGAAATCCAAGTCCAGCAGACAATGCTTTTCCCAGTATTTCAAAGCGCGAATGACATCCTTCTCCGTATGGTTAAACTTGTCCGCGATATCGGATACACTGGTAGCCTGATGTGCGTTCATCATGCGGAGCAGATAAAGATAGATCTTGAGCTGTGCATCGTTGGCATCCTTCATGTATTCGTCAATAAAATGATTGGACACTACAGTAGAGTCCACAGATTCATCCTTATAAATTGTCAACCGTGCCATTTGTTTACTTCCTTCTCTCCTGCTACAGTCCGCAACAGCATCAATTGCCCTTTGATGCTTTTCGCCCATGTGTGAACTGTAACACCAAATCTGTGAAGCAGAACCTCACAGTAGACACAGTATAGCATAAGGTTTTCAAAAAAGAAATAGGCAAATTTCCGAAAGCGAGCGAAGTCTCAAAACAGGAAAAAATGTGGATAGTGTGAATAATGTGGAAAAATTTTTTTGGTGTAAATTCAGTGCTTAAAATGGTAAATTTCAGTCATACCTTTCTGCGAAAAATATCCACACTCAAAAATAAAATATCCACAGGTTTGGAGACGGTAATCAATCTCATGGCCTGTGGATAATGTGGACAATCATTTTCCAAGGAGGTTTTCGCCGATTTTCAGCACATCGCCCGCCCCCATAGTTATCAACAAATCACCTTTTATGCAATTTTCCAAAAGAAAATTTTCAATCTCATCAAAAGTTGGAAAATAGAAACATTCTTTTCCCAGAGAGCGGATTTCCTGCTGTAGAACTTCGGAACTGATACCCAATTCACTGCCCAGGGAAACGGGTTCTCTGGAAGGGTAAATATCCGCAAGAACAACCTGGTCTGCCAGAGTCAGCGCTTTTGCAAAGTCCTTCAACAGGGCCTTGGTTCTGGTGTAGGTATGGGGCTGGAACACGCACCACAGCGTTTTGTGTGGATATTTGGCAGCTGCTTTTAATGTGGCGGCAATCTCTGTGGGGTGATGAGCAAAGTCGTCGATGATGGTAACACCGCCCACCGTTCCCTTATATTCAAAACGGCGGACCGCTCCGTTGTAAGCATGAAGTGCCTCTGCAGTGAGCCTTCTGTCAATGGAAAGCTGATCAGCCAGGGCAATGGCAGCCAGTGCATCGCATATGTTGTGTTCACCGCGCACCTGCAGGGAGAACTGTCGGTCATTCTGTCCGGGACTGTGCAGGGTGAAGGAGGGGCATCCCATCTCATCATAAGTGATGCCGTCTGGATAATAGTCTGCCTCCGGACCAAAGCCATAGGTGATGATGCGGCAGGGCAGGCCGTCAGTAATCTCCTCTGTGTGGGGGATGGCGCTGTTTATGATCAGACAGCCGTCTGCAGGAAGAAGTTCCGCAAATTTCCGAAAGGAGCTGCGGATATCGGCCAGATTCTTAAAGAAATCTGGATGGTCTTCTTCTATATTAAGTATTATTTCAATTTTGGGAAAAAAGTTTAAAAAACTGTTGGTATATTCATCAGCCTCCACCACAAAATATTCGGATCTGCCGACTCTGGCATTGCCGCCAATGGTTTTCAGAATGCCGCCGATGGAAATTGTTGGATCCAGATCCGCTTTGAGAAGAATCTCACTGATCATGGAAGTGGTGGTGGTTTTGCCATGTGTGCCGCTGACGGCTATGGGAGTGGTATATTTTTTCATAATCTGCCCCAGAAGCTGTGGTCTGGTCAGGCAGGGTATGTTTTTTTCCTGAAGTGCAATATATTCGGGATTATCCTTTGGAACGGCGCTGGTAAATACGGCGCAGTCTATCTCATCAGTAATATTTTCAGCCCTTTGTCCATAAAATACGGTGATACCCTTCGATTCCAGTACATTGGTGAAAGTGCTTCTGGATTTGTCAGAGCCTGAGACCCGAAAGCCTGCATCGACCAGTATCTCTGCAAGGCTGCTCATACCGCTGCCTCCGATACCTAAAAAATAAACAGAAACGGGGTGATCAAAATCTATCTGATACATATTCTGCGGTTCCTTTCCTGAGGCGCAAGCAAGTTCTGAAGCCCGCCCGTACCCTATATTTTCATTTCCTGCTGATATGTTATATTATATACGAATGGTTCACAAAAAACAAATAGATTCAAGATTTTTTGTCCGTCTCTTCGGAGAAAGCGTCGCCTTTATGATAAAAATGACTATGGAAAAAAGAACACGCTGAACCGCAAACTGGAAAAATATACAAAAAAGGGGCTTGCATTTTTTAAAAACTGTTCAAAATTCATAGAAAAAATAAAAAAAAAATAAATTTTTTTATCAATTAATATTCACTTTACACTTTCGATATGGTATAATTTTTGTACCAGTAAATGGCAAAAAGCTAGACAGAGGTGATGACATGATTAAAAAAGAAATGATTGCCATGTTGTTGGCAGGCGGACAGGGCAGCCGTCTGGGAGTTCTGACTTCCAAGGTAGCAAAGCCTGCCGTTGCGTTTGGAGGGAAATACCGTATCATAGACTTCCCTCTATCCAACTGTATTAATTCAGGAGTGGACACGGTTGGCGTATTGACTCAGTACCAGCCCCTTCGTCTGAATACTCATATTGGAATCGGTATTCCCTGGGATCTGGACCGTAATATCGGCGGCGTGACAGTTCTGCCTCCTTATGAAAAAAGTTCCAACAGTGAATGGTACACCGGAACGGCCAATGCCATTTATCAGAATTTGGAGTACATGGAGAGCTTTAACCCTGAATATGTGCTGATCCTTTCCGGTGACCATATTTATAAGATGGACTACGAGGTGATGCTGGATTTCCACAAGGCAAACAACGCGGAGGTCACCATCGCAGTAATGCCGGTGCCTCTTGAGGAAGCAAGCCGCTTTGGAATTATGATCACCGACGAGAACAGACGGATCACCGAGTTTGAGGAGAAGCCGGAGCATCCCAGAAGCAATCTGGCCAGCATGGGCATCTACATCTTCAACTGGAAGACCCTGCGTGAGGCGTTGATCGCAAAGGCGGAACAGCCCAATTTGGATTTCGGGAAACATGTGATTCCTTATTGCCACGAAAAGGGAGCGCCTCTGTATGCCTATGAGTTCACTGGCTACTGGAAGGATGTGGGAACCTTAAGCTCTTACTGGGAAGCAAATATGGAGCTGATCGATATTGTTCCCGAATTCAACCTGTACGAGGAGTACTGGAAGATCTACACCAAGAGCGAGATCCAGCCGCCTCAGTATCTGTGCCCTGAAAGCGTTATGGAACGCAGTATTGTGGGCGAGGGAACGGACATATATGGTGAGGTTTACAATTCCGTGATCGGGTGTGGTGTTACCATCGGTAAGGGTACGGTGGTGCGCGATTCCATCATCATGAATCACACCAAGATCGGCGATGGGTGTGTACTGGACAAGGCTATTGTGGCAGAGGATGTAACCCTGGGAGACAATGTGAAGCTGGGCGTTGGCGAGGAAGTTCCCAACGACACAGCGCCCCACATTTATAATCACGGTCTGGTGACTATCGGAGAAAAGAGCGTGGTTCCGAACGGCATTTCCGTAGGCAAGAACACAGTGATCTTCGGTGTGACACAGGTGTCAGATTATGAAAATTCTCAGCTTGCAAGCGGCAAATCTTTAATTAAGGCAGGTGAACAGTAGTGAGAGCAATAGGAATCGTTTTAGCAGGCGGCAATAATCACAGAATGCAGGAGCTGTCACAGAAGAGAGCCATCTGTGCGATGCCCATCGCAGGCAGCTACCGCAGCATAGACTTTACATTGAGCAACATGACAAATTCCCATATTCAGAGGGTGGCTGTGCTCACTCAGTATAACGCAAAGAGCTTGAACGAGCATTTGAATTCTTCCAAGTGGTGGGATTTTGGACGTAAGCAGGGCGGACTTTTTGTGCTGACCCCTGCCGTGACCGCCGATAACAGCAACTGGTACAGAGGCACCGCGGACGCAATCTATCAGAACATGTCTTTTCTGAAGAACAGCCACGAACCCTACGTTGTGATCGCATCCGGAGACGGTGTTTATAAAATGGATTACAACAAGGTACTGGAATACCATATAGAGAAAAAGGCTGACATTACGGTGGTTTGCCGGGATATGGAAGAAGGATACAATGTGGAGCGTTTTGGCACCATACGAATGAATGAAGAGAGCCGTATCGAAGAGTTTGAGGAGAAACCGCTTCAGGCAAAAACAAGCACGATATCCTGCGGCATCTATGTGCTTCGCCGC
The DNA here is from genome assembly GCA_022511385.1 of Acetatifactor sp. GTDB lineage: Bacteria > Bacillota > Clostridia > Lachnospirales > Lachnospiraceae > Acetatifactor. Next base: position 14,500 of record JAFLRN010000027.1, on the reverse strand, counting down.
CGCCAGCTCATCGAGATGATTGAGAAATGCGCGGAGGAGGACCGCTACGACTTCGTGCGCGACATTCTGATCCGTTATAAGGATGTGAAGAGAGTCTATGGCTATAAGATGAAGGATTATTGGAGAAACGTCGCCTCAGTGGAAGATTATTTCAGCACCAATATGGATTTCCTGAAGTCGGAAGTACGGGACTATTTCTTCAAACAATACCCGGATATTTACTCCAAGGTGGACGATCTTCCGCCTGCAAAGTACAATGTAGGGACAAGTGTGAAAAACAGCCTGATTTCCAGTGGTTGTATCGTGAACGGTGTGGTGGAGGATTCGGTGATCTTTAAGAAGAGCTACATTGGAAACAACTGTGTGATCAAGAATTCCATCATCTTAAATGATGTGTACATCGGCGATAATACTTATATTGAAAACTGCATTGTAGAAAGCCATGGCACGATCCGGGCAAATTCCCGCTATGTAGGTGAGGAGGGCAAGATCCGCATAGTGGTGGAGAGAAGTGAAAGGTATACCATGTAGTTGACGGGCGGAGGGGGAGCTGTTTTGTTGTCTGACAAAAGAAAGGGGTAGATACATGCAGATTACGGATGTACGTGTACGTAAAATTTCTACGGGCGGCAAGATGAAAGCAGTCGTGTCCATTACACTGGACAATGAGTTTGTGGTACACGATATCAAAGTCATTGAGGGTGATAAGGGTCTGTTTATAGCAATGCCCAGCAAGAAGGCAGCGGATGGGGAGTACAGAGATATTGCGCATCCCATCAACTCTGCAACACGGGAGAGTATTCAGCGGATCATTCTTGAGAAATATGAGAATACGCTGGAGGAAGAAACGGAAGAAGAAATTTTGTAGAATGAGAAAGTAAGGACTAAGGAGATTGCCCGAGGGCAGTCTCCTTTTTGATAACAGTTCAGCCATGCAGAAATAATTGTGCAGATTTCCCGTGGGGGCTTGCTCACAAAGGGTAATCTGTACAATTATTTCTATTGGGCGGACGCCCGACATGAAATAAGTTGGCGGCAAAAGTTTAAAATAGTTAGTGAAAATGTAAATTCCGCCAACTTATGAATGGCATGGCTGAACTGTTACCTTTTGTGCAGTGGGGATATATTTCCCTTGTTTTTTTAAGAAAAAAATGAGAGAATATTAGTCGGACTCACTGATTGGAAGGAAGATAGAAGATGTACATCATTGTCGGTTTGGGAAATCCGGGGAAACAGTATGAAAATACAAGGCACAATATCGGGTTTGATGTGATAGAGAAACTGGCGGAGCAGGAGCATGTGGCAGTGCTGGAAAAAAAGCACATGGCCATTATTGGCAAGGGAATTGTGGAAGGGCAGAAATGCATTCTTGCGAAACCGCAGACTTTTATGAATTTAAGTGGGGAGAGCGTGCGCCAGCTGCTGGATTATTATAAGGTGGAAGAGACTTCGGAGCTGATCGTGATCTCCGATGACATCAGCCTTGATGCAGGTCAGATCCGCATCCGGAAAAAGGGCAGCGCAGGAGGACATAACGGATTAAAGGATATCATTGCGCACCTGGGTCATGAAAGCTTTATCCGAATCAAAATGGGCGTGGGAGAGAAGCCGGCGGGCTATGATCTGGCGGACTATGTATTGGGGCACTTTACCTCCCAGGAGCGGAAGGTGATGGATGAGGCGGCAGCCCGCGCAGCGGATGCCATCCGTGCTATTCTCGCGAAGGGTCCGGATGCTGCCATGAATGATTTTAACGGCAAAGTAATCGGCACGGACTGTTAGGGTAAACCGAGGGTTACGCTGCCAGATGGCAGCAGAAAAGAGGGGATATGCAGGCATTACTGGCACCACTTCAGGAGTTGGCGGAATATAAATCAATAAAAGAACTACTGCAGAAAGGGACTGCCCCCATATCGCTGACAGGGTGCGTGGACTCCCAGAAGCTGCATTTGGTTTATGGCCTTGGCGAGGGTTTTCGGATCAAGGTGATCGTCACTTACAGCGACCTAAAAGCCAGGGAGCTTTTTGAGGAATATAAATTTTATGACAGAAATGTCATGTTGTATCCCGCAAAGGATCTGATCTTTTTTCAGGCGGATATCCACGGCAACCAATTGGTGAAGGAGCGGGTCAGAACCTTGCGCAGGCTTATGGAGAATAAGCCTGTGACCATCGTCACCACTTATGCGGCATTGATGACGCCGCAGGTCATGTGGAGCCGGGAAACGGATGTGATTGAAGTGTCCCGGGGAGGAACGCTTCAGGAGGCAGAGCTGGCTGAAAAGCTGGTGTCTTTTGGCTATGAAAACAATTATCAGGTGGAAGGGCCGGGACAGTTCTCCATTCGGGGCGGCATTGTGGACATTTTTGATCTGACCGAGGAGAATCCTTACCGCATTGAGCTGTGGGGGGATGAGGTGGAATCTATCAGAAGCTTTGATATCTTAAGTCAGCGGTCCATTGAAAAGCTGGAGAGCATCTCTATTTATCCAGCTACAGAATTTGTCCTAAATGACACTTGTGTCATTAGAGGGTTCAAAAAACTGGAGGCGGAAGCCGCAAAGCAGGAAGCTTACTTCAGAGATGCCCACAGGCCGGAGGAGGCCCATAGAATTGTCACTCAGGTAAAGGAGTTAAAGGAACAGCTTTTGGAGTTCAAGAGCCAGGTGAATTTAGAGGGCTATATCCGATATTTTTATGAAGATACAGTAACGCTTCCGGAGTTTTTGGTACGAATGGCAGAGGAACAGGCCGACGCCACTGGAAAACCTGTGTTTTTTATGGATGAGCCGGCAAGATTGAAGGAACAGGCGGACGCAGTTGAGCTGGAATTTCGGGAAAGCATGGCCCAGCGTGCGGAGAAGGGCTATATTCTGCCGGGACAGATGGATATTTTGTACAGTGGCGAGCAGGTGGCGGCGAAACTGCTGCAGGGCTGCATGGCCACTGTCTCCACCATGGATACCAGAGGTGGTTACTTTAAGACGGAGCGGCGGATGGATGTGGCAGCCAGGGGCGTTGCTCCCTACAACAACAGTTTTGAAACGCTGGTGAAGGATCTGAAACAGTTTCGCAAAAACGGTTATAGGGTATTATTGCTCTCCGGGTCCAGGACCAGGGCAAAGCGGCTGGCAGAGGATCTGCGGGATAATGACTTGACGGCTGTCTACACGGAGGATCCCATGCGGGAGGTGCAGGCCGGCGAGGTGGTCACTTACTACGGTCATGTGAACAAAGGTTTTGAGTATCCGCTGCTTAAGTTTGTTGTTCTGTCGGAGACGGATATCTTTGGGGCGGAAAAGAAAAAGAAAAAGGCTAAGAAACTTTATCAGGGCCAGAAGATCAAGGACTTTAATGAGCTCAAGGTGGGAGATTATGTGGTCCACGAGAGTCACGGACTTGGTATCTACCGGGGCATTGAGAAGGTGGAGATGGAGAATGTGGTCAAGGACTACATTAAGATAGAATACCGGGACGGAGGCAACCTCTATGTATTGGCAACCGGCCTTGATGTGATCCAGAAGTATGCTTCCGAGCAGGCCCGTAAACCGAAGCTGAACAAGCTTGGCAGCAAGGAGTGGGAGCGGACCAAGACGAAGGTTCGGAGTGCGGTCGGCGAGGTGGCGAAGGATCTGGTGGAATTGTATGCAGTGCGTCAGCAGAGCGAAGGCTATCAGTTTGGCAAGGATACGGTATGGCAGCGGGAGTTCGAGGAAATGTTTCCCTTTGAGGAGACAGAGGATCAGCTGGCAGCCATTGCGGACACCAAGGCGGACATGGAGAGCACGAAGATCATGGACCGGTTGATCTGCGGCGATGTGGGATACGGAAAGACGGAGATTGCCATCCGGGCAGCCTTCAAGGCAGTGCAGGAGGGCAAGCAGGTGGTGTATCTGGTGCCCACTACCATCCTGGCCCAGCAGCATTACACGACTTTTGTGCAGCGAATGAAGGATTTTCCCATAAGGGTTGAGTTGATGAGCCGCTTCCGCACCCCGGGGGAGATCAAAAAGACGGTTGCAGACCTGCAGAAGGGGCAGGTAGATATTGTGATCGGCACTCACAGGGTGCTGTCCGACGATGTGAAGTTTAAGGATTTGGGGCTTTTGGTCATTGACGAGGAGCAGCGCTTTGGTGTGGCCCATAAGGAAAAAATCAAGAAGCTGAAGGAGAATGTGGACGTTCTGACCCTGACGGCTACGCCCATCCCCAGAACCCTTCACATGAGTCTTATTGGCATCCGGGATATGAGCGTGCTGGAGGAGGCGCCGGAGGATCGTCTGCCCATCCAGACCTTTGTGTGCGAGTACAACGAAGAAATGGTCCGGGAGGCTATTTCCCGGGAACTGGCCAGAGGCGGGCAGGTGTATTATGTCTATAACAGGGTACACAGCATAGCAGATGTGACGGCCCGGATTCAGGCGCTGGTGCCGGAGGCGGAGGTGGCCTTTGCCCATGGACAGATGAAGGAGAGCGAGCTGGAGCGCATTATGTTTGAGTTTATCGGCGGAGAGATCGATGTGCTGGTGTCCACTACCATCATTGAGACAGGCCTTGATATTTCTAATGTGAACACTATGATCATCCACGACTCCGACAACATGGGCCTTGCCCAGCTTTATCAGCTGCGGGGCAGGGTGGGCCGTTCCAACCGCACTGCCTATGCCTTTTTGATGTATAAGAGGGATAAGCTGCTGAAGGAAGTGGCGGAGAAACGCCTGGCGGCTATCAGGGAGTTTACGGACCTTGGCAGCGGCTTCAAAATTGCCATGCGGGATCTGGAGATCCGGGGAGCGGGTAATCTGTTGGGAGTCAGGCAGCATGGTCATATGGAGGCGGTGGGCTATGATCTGTACTGCAAGATGTTGAACGAGGCAGTACAGACTTTGAAGGGTGTGAACGTGGCGGAGGATTTCCCTACAGTGATCGATCTGGATGTGGACGCCTTTATTCCGGGAACTTATATTGTCAATGAGGTTCAAAAGCTGGATATCTATAAGCGGATTGCGGGCATTGAAAACATGAAAGAGCGGGATGACATGCGGGATGAACTGTTGGACCGTTTTGGAGAGATTCCAAGGTCCGTGGACAATCTATTGCGGATTGCCCTGATCAGGGTGGCTGCCCACAAGTTATATATGACGGAGGTCAAGGGAAAAAATGAGCGTATCATCTTTACGCTGAAGGCTGATGCGGGCCTTGATCCCTCCGGTATCCCGGAGTTGCTAAAAAGGTATGAACCAAATCTTGCTTTTACCGCCTATGGTACACCCTTCTTTACCTATCGGTATAAAAAGACCGGATTGGTGGAGACGGACGCAGAGCTTCTGCTGGGAAAGACGGAGGAGCTTTTGGAAGAGATGGGGACACTGCTGATGGGACAGCTGACTGTGGTGTAAAAAATCGAAGAAAGTATCGAACAAATGTTTTGAGAGAGTTTTATTGCCCTTGAAAAATGTTACCTTCTATTCAGAACAATTTGAAAACAGTTTCTGAACAGGAGGTAATTTATTTATGAAGGGTTATAATACAGCCAACGGTTATATGGGACTTGTGGACGGCAGTTACATGCTCTTTGCCAGTGAGGAGGATTACAGGGAATATATGGAGGAGACAGTACCGGCATTTTGATGCACTTATATAGACTAAAAAGAGATGCATGGTTGAGACATGATCCATAGGTTCAAACATTAAAAAATGTATAATAATCCTTCATTTACAAATACTAGAAAAGCGCTGAAAATTATGTATTTACGAAATGGAGGAAAAATCATGAAAGCGACAGGAATTGTGAGACGTATAGATGATCTGGGCAGGATCGTGATTCCTAAGGAAATCCGCAGGACTTTACACATCCGCGAATCGGATCCCCTGGAAATTTTTACGGATAGGGAGGGACAGATCATCCTGAAGAAATATTCACCTATCGGTGAGATGAGCACCTTTGCAAAGCAGTACGCAGAGAGCCTGGCCCAGGTATCAGGCCATGCGGCGCTGATCGCGGACAGGGACCAGTTTATTGCGGCAGCAGGCGGTTATAAGCAGTTGGTGAACAAGTCCGTCAGCAAACAGCTGGACGAGAAGGTGCACAACCGGGAGACACTGATGGCGTCCAGGGGTGACAGAGGTTTTATCAACGTCTGTGATGAGGGCGGCGAAGAGTACCAGCATGAAGCCATAGCCCCCATTCTCTGCGAGGGCGATATCATCGGCAGCGTGGTGCTGCTCCAAAATGATAACAAGGCCCGCATGGGCGAGGTGGAGCAGAAGCTCCTTCAATCAGCCGCAGGCTTTCTGGGAAGACAGATGGAGCAGTAGCAAGGGCTGGGCGGCAGCCGGTATAAGATGAAACAGCTGAGTCGATATAAGGTAATGGAAAGCGGAGGAGCACCCATAAGACAGGGAGAGCTTCTCCGTTTTGTGCCTTCCGATTATTCGGGCAAAATATTTGACAAGTATTCAAGTAATTTCTATAATAATTGCAAGTGGATAAGGAAATACAGGTTTTGCGGAATAGAGTAAACATACAGAACAACGGTTAAGCCAGCGGTCGACGAAAAGGAATTTAGAGGATGAAAGAAAAAAAGAGTTTTTTGTTGAAAGCACTGATATTAATAGCGATCCTTGTGTTGATTGCGGTGGAATTTGTGGTGCATCGGTCTGTTCCGTTTATGATGGATGATTTATGGTATGCAACCAATCTGGTTACAGGAAAGAGTTTACATAGCTTAGCTGATATCGTGGAAAGTCAGGTTTGGCATTTTTTGAATTGGGGAGGGAGATGCGTCACCCATGGGCTGCTGCAGTTGGTTTTAATGTGTCCGGAATGGGTTGCGGATCTGCTTAACATTGGAATGACATTGCTGTTGGCTGCAGTTATGTGCAAAATAGCTGGACAAAAGAGACTGATATGGTACCTGATGGCTTTCTCTATGTTGGTAAGCCTGAATGCCAATTGGAAGATGAGCATGTTCTGGCAGGCAGGCACAGTGAATTATGTATATTCTTCTGTATGGATCCTGGCATTTTTGTGGATATATTTGAGGCAGATGGAGGAGCCGGAAAGAAAAGCACTTCCCTTTGTCAACATCTGGATCGTGCCCCTGGGGTTACTGGCTGGGTGGAGCAATGAAAATATGGGACCGGTGTGCTTTATCACAGCAGTGACAACTATAGTATATTTGGCAAGAAAAATACGGGCAACACGCCTGTGGCAGATAGAGGGTGCGGTAACCTCGCTGCTTGGCAGTATTCTTGTTATTGTAGCCCCCGGCAATTTTGTCAGAAAATCAGCCCTTCCCCAAGAGGGACTGCTAACGACACTGCTGGAAAGACTTTTATCCATGCTTACAGCAGGAGCGGATTTTCTGTTTCCATCCTTCGCCTTAACAGTGATCATTTTATTATTATATTTTCTCTGTACCGGCGAAAAACTAAGGGCTGCACAATGGATGCTGTCAGCCATCATTATTCTTTCTTTCGGGGCAATGGTTTTATCGCCACACTATCCGGACCGCGCTACTTTTGGTACGATGGTGATATGTATTATTTTGATGATATCTGTTTTGGCAGAATTATTAAAAAAGAAAAGCTTCCTCATGCCCTACATCACAGCATTAACTGTTTGTTCCTGGGCTTTTGCGGTTTATATTCTGGTAAATGGATACTTTTATCTTTAAAACTATGGGAGTATGAAAGGGCGGAAAACGAATGAAAACACTAATAGACTTTTTGCGGAGAAGAAGCATATATGTTTTGTGGATTGCACTGACAATTTATTCCGGTGCCTGTTTGACTTATTTATTCAATCTGGCAGCAGGGAACAAAATTGCTACCTTTAGCAGCTTCAGTATATTGTTATTCGTTATACTCGCTGCTCTTTTCGTGCTGCCATATAAAGAATGGCGTTCTTTGGAGTGGGGCAAGGCTTTGAAAAGAAGAATCTGCTATTCCTTTTTCTTAAGTTACGCTGTGGGGATGTCTTTTATATTAGGATATCAGATGAGAATGCTGGGAAGTACATCTTTGGGCTTCAGAGGGAAGATATTTATTATATTGGTATCAGGAGGTGTGGGGGTAGCGCTTGTTCCGATCGTAAACCTGTGGTTTAGGCTGCTGGACGGTTATAAGAATCAGGTTTCGAAACCCAGTGAGTTCCGTAAAATAAAGAATATTTTTCTAATATACTGGCTGGTGATCCTTCTTTGCTGGATTCCGGTCTTTCTGGCATATTATCCTGCAATCATGTCTTATGATTTTCACCGTCAGTCCCAGGAAGCATATAAAGGATTTATATGGTTCAATAGTCATCATCCACTGATTCATACTTTTTTAATTAAGGTATTTTTTGATTTGGGAAAATTACTTGGTTCCTATCAGGTTGCCATGGCGCTTTTCAGTCTGCTTCAGATGTTGATTTTATCTGCGGTCCTGGCTTATTCCTGTCAGATGATGGAGCGATTGCTTCATAAACGCTGGCCGTCTGTGACATCAGCTCTGCTGTTTGCATTACTGCCCATTCATCCTGTAATGGCGCTCAGCATGACAAAGGATATATTGTTTACAGCATTTTTCCTGTTGTTTCTTTTACTAATGCTGGAGCTGCGGATGTATCAGGGAGGAAAGCCCGGAAAATGTTTATTGTATGCTGCAATGGCATTAGCAGGAGTCCTAATGATCATGTTCCGCAACAATGCAGCGTATGCGTTCGTCGTGTTTGCTGTGTTTTACGTCATAATGTCGGAAAAAAAGAAGCTGCAGATAGCAGTCCTTTGTGTTGTGGTACTGGTGGGAGGACAGGGCGCGAAAACTTTGATGCAGAACGCAATGCAGGCAAGAAGCGGCAGCAAGGTGGAAATGTATAGTTTGTTTATTCAGCAGTTTGGAAGGGTGGGACATAACCAGGGGGAAAGTTTAGAGCGGAGAGATTACTGGCTTTTGGACCATTATGTACATCACGAGTTCTGGGAGAACTATAATCCGCCTTTGGCAGATTCTATCAAGGGCAATGTGGCTGTTTCAAACTTCCTGGAATGGAAGGATGATATTCCGGCCATGCTCCGGGATTGGATGAAATTTGGGCTGGAGTATCCCAATGACTATATTGACGCTTTTTTGGCATTGACCAGCGGCTATTGGTTCCTGGACGATGTTTCCCATGCAGAAGTGTTGGGTTACGGTGATGACACAAACTTGGGGTTATTATATACCTTTAATGCATCAGTGTCCGATGCATTCGAAGGAATAGAAAGTCACTCCTACCTGCCGGGGCTATTAAATATATATCAGAAGATCGTCAACGGTAACTGTTATTTTGACTGGCCTGTTTTATCCAGTTTATTTAAGCCTGCCTGGTATTGCTGGGGGCTCATTCTCGTGATGATATCTATCGTATATTTACGCCGCTGGCGAAAACTGTTGTTATGCCTATTGCCGTTTTTTTATCTGATGACGCTTTACTTAGGGCCGGTAGTAAACATGAGATATATATATCCTATTGTTGTTGCGGTTCCGCTCCTTTTTGCATGGTTGTTCGACAGACATGATGTGAAAGGGTGAAAGCTGATAAGGGGTATTCAGTATGAAAAAAATAATTAAGCAGGAATGGCTTGCAGGGATTTTTTCTTTGGTAACGTTTTTGATCGTTTTGCGGACCTTGCATGATATGCAGACTGCTCAGGGAGTCGGTCTCTATCTTTCCATATTGGGAGGATATGACTCGAGGATATTGTTTGATGTGTTGGTTGATGTATTGGGGCTGGTTCTGCTGGCTCTGTTATTATGGATTCCCTGTTTCCTTCTGGGTTATCGTAATTCAAAATCCTTTTTTCGGCTATTGGCCGCGTATCTTGCCTTGCTGCCCGGTGTGGATTTAGCGGCTTTGGTTCATGTTTTTGACCCGCCGGGATTATTCCATTTGCCGCAAGCGCTTGTTGAGGGTGATGTCCTGAATGTCTTTTTGACAGGTATGAAGGAAATAAATCCTGTTTTAAGGTTATGGCTCCCGATTTTTTGCCTGCTGTTGATGGGAGATCGGATGATGGAAAGAAAAGGCCTTAAGAGATGGCAGATCAGGATTCTCTGGTTCCAGATTCCGCTGCTGCTTGGTGTTTTTCTTTTTCCGGCAATCTCATCCTTCCTGGCATTTGTGATGCAGTATTTATTGTTGATCGTGTGTTTCGGCATTTGGGAAGGATGGAATAGTGACCTCATTCAAGGCAAGAAACGGCCGGATGGCCATCCATACCATGATGCGGAGCAATCATGGAATCATTCGAGGGTACGCTTATGGGGAATGGTTTTATTTGGCGGTTTCTGGCTGAGGGGGTTATATTTAATGATAGAAGTGATGAGCAAATGGGGATAATGAGAATATTCAGAACTAACGTGATTGTATAGATCGAGCAAGAAATTCTTGACATTTATTTTTATCTGGGGCTATAATAATGCAAATGTAATCTATAACCGAAATGCGCTGACAAAGAGAGTAGTTGTGCCAGGAAAGGCAAAGCGAGCCGGTGACGGTGGGAGACCGGTGCGAGTAGCGGAACAACGAAGATCACTTTCGAGCAGTCAGGACCAAAGGATAGGAGATTATTTGCCCGGTAGTTCTGAACGTAGTTCCCGCGTTAAGGGAAAACATATAATTTCGGCAGTGTCAGCTGTACGGAACGTATGCTGTAACAGGTGGTTAAGCGGGTGTGAGCCTCGTCCTTTTACGGACGAGGTTTTTTATGTGCGGCGAGCGGTGGGGAGGTATAACATTATGTGGTTTAAAAGAAACTTTGAGTATGAGGTGGAGGATGTGTTTTCGCTGATAAACGGAGGTGTTGTGGTCGTTGGACATGTGAGGAGCGGAACCATGCATACAGGAGACAGAGCAGTGCTGCTCAAAGGGAATGGCATACGGCTTGCGCTTAAGACCCGGATCGGGCAGATGGAGACTCGCGGGGCAGGGCAAATAGTGCCGTTAAAAAAGGTTTTTAAAGGAGAACCTGCAGGAGTCTTGTTGGAAGGGTTAAAAAAAGAGCAGGTTGATATCGGTGATCGAATTGTGTCATCAAATAAATAAAATCACCTTATGCACAAAATAAAAGATGCCACGCAAAGAAAATAGAACCTTTTGACGGCACAGATTTAAGGAATTAAGCACTCATTCAATGATATGAAAAGTAAGATTGATTCAGAAAGGAAGGAACCCATGTACAACAAAGTATCCAAGGAACTGAATTTTGTGGAGAGAGAGAAGCAGATTGAGAAGTTTTGGAGGGAGAACGATATCTTCCGGAAGAGTATCGAAAGCCGTAAGCAGGGACCTGTATACACCTTCTACGATGGTCCGCCAACTGCAAACGGAAAACCCCATATCGGCCATGTGCTGACCAGGGTCATCAAGGACATGATCCCCAGATACCGCACCATGAAGGGGTATATGGTACCCCGTAAGGCTGGCTGGGATACCCACGGTCTTCCTGTGGAGATCGAGGTGGAGAAGCTGTTGGGATTGAACGGCAAGGACCAGATTGAAGAGTACGGTCTGGAGCCCTTTATCGATAAGTGTAAGGAAAGCGTTTGGAAGTACAAGGGCATGTGGGAGGATTTCTCCGGTACAGTTGGGTTCTGGGCTGATATGGATGATCCCTACGTCACCTATCATGACGATTACATTGAATCTGAGTGGTGGGCGCTGAAGACCATCTGGGATAAGGGGCTTTTGTACATGGGCTTTAAGATCGTGCCTTACTGTCCACGCTGCGGTACCCCTCTTTCCACGGCAGAGGTAGCTCAGGGCTATAAGGATATCAAGGAGCGGTCCGCTATTGCCCGCTTCAAGGTGAAGGGTGAGGATGCCTACATCCTTGCATGGACCACCACGCCTTGGACGCTGCCCTCCAACGTGGCTCTCTGCGTAAACCCGGAGGAAACCTACGCGAAGGTAAAAGCGGCTGACGGTTATACCTATTATATGGCTCAGGCGCTTCTTGATACCGTTTTGGGCAAGCTTGCCAATACGGAAGAAGGAACTGCGGCATATGAGGTGCTGGAGACGTACACTGGCAAGGATCTGGAATACAAGGAGTATGAGCCGTTGTTCGACTGTGCCCTGGACATTTGTAAAAAGCAGGGCAAAAAAGCCCACTATGTAGTATGTGACACATATGTCACTTTGACCGACGGTACCGGCGTGGTACACATTGCCCCTGCCTTTGGTGAGGACGATGCCAAGGTGGGCCGTGTCTATGACCTGCCCTTTGTACAGCTGGTGGACAGCAAGGGTGAGATGACGGCGGAGACGGATTATGCCGGCGTCTTTGTCAAGGATGCGGACCCCATGATCCTGAAGGATCTGGATGCAAAGGGACTTTTGTTTGACGCGCCTAAATTCGAGCACAGCTATCCCCACTGCTGGCGCTGCGATACTCCCCTGATCTATTACGCGAGAGAGTCCTGGTATATCAAGGAGACTGCGGTAAGGGACGACCTGATCCGCAACAACAACACTGTGAACTGGATTCCTGAGTCCATCGGCAAGGGGCGTTTCGGCAACTGGCTGGAGAATATTCAGGATTGGGCCATCTCCAGGAACCGTTACTGGGGTACTCCCTTAAATATCTGGGAGTGTGAGTGCGGCTGCCAGAAATCTGTTGGCAGCAGGCAGGAGCTGGCAGACTTAAGCGGTAATCCTGACAGCGCAAAGGTGGAGCTTCACAGGCCCTACATCGACGAGGTGACCTTCCCCTGTCCCGAGTGCGGCAAGGTCATGCATAGAGTGCCGGAGGTCATTGACTGCTGGTTTGACTCCGGTGCGATGCCCTTTGCGCAGCATCATTATCCCTTTGAGAACAAGGAGCTCTTTGAGCAGCAGTTCCCGGCGCAGTTCATTTCCGAGGCTGTGGACCAGACCAGAGGCTGGTTCCACTCATTAATGGCGGAATCCACACTGTTGTTCAACAAGGCGCCTTATGAGAACGTGATCGTGCTGGGACATGTACAGGATGAGAATGGACAGAAGATGAGCAAGTCCAAGGGAAACGCAGTGGATCCCTTCGAAGCCCTGGAGACCTACGGTGCAGACGCTATCCGCTGGTATTTCTACACCAATTCCGCGCCCTGGCTGCCTAACCGCTTCCACGGCAAAGCTGTGGTGGAGGGCCAGAAAAAGCTTATGGGAACCCTGTGGAATACCTATGCCTTTTTCGTGCTGTATGCTAATATTGACAACTTTGATGCTACAAAATATCAGCTGGAATATGACAAGCTGACCGTGATGGATAAATGGATCCTGTCCAGGCTGAACACCGCAGTGAAAATGGTGGACGAGAACCTGGATCAGTATCGGATTCCTGAGGCGGGCAAGGCTCTGGACGACTTTGTGGATGAGCTGAGCAACTGGTACGTGCGCCGCTGCAGGGAACGGTTCTGGGCTAAGGGAATGGAGCAGGACAAGATAAGCGCCTATATGACCCTGTATACCGCCTTAGTGACCATCAGCAAGGCTGCCGCACCCATGATCCCCTTCATGACAGAGGAGATTTATCGGAATCTGGTGTGCAGCATTGACAAGAATGCGCCGGAGAGCGTGCATCTCTGTGATTTTCCTGCAGTTGAGGAACGTTTTATTGACAGAGAGCTGGAGCAGAATATGCAGGAGGTTCTGAGCGTGAAGGCCATTGCGCTGGCGTGCAGAAATGATGCGGCCATTAAGATCCGTCAGCCCCTCAGCAAAATGTATGTGAAGTCAGAGTATGAACTCAGTGAGTTTTATGCCGAAATCGTCAAGGATGAGTTGAATGTAAAAGAGATCATTTACACCGACGATGTGAGGGATTTTACTTCCTATACCTTTAAGCCCCAGCTGCGCACGGTTGGCCCCAAGTACGGCAAGCTCCTTGGCGGCATCCAGAAAGCGCTTTCCGGGCTGGATGGCAATGCTGCCATGGATGAACTGAATGCAAACGGAAAACTCAACTTTGACATTGACGGCACATCAGTGGAACTGACGAAGGATGACCTTTTGATCGATATGGCCCAGAAGGAAGGCTATGTAACCCAAGAGGACGGACACATTACGGTGGTGTTGGACACTAACCTGACGGAGGAGCTGATCGAGGAAGGCTTTGTGTATGAACTGATCAGCAAGATCCAGACCATGCGCAAGGAGGCCGACTTTGAGGTGACGGACCATATCAAGGTATCCTTTAATGGGAATGAGAAGCTGGCGGATCTGGCAAAGCGTAACAGTCAGACCATCAGTGAGAAGGTATTGGCGGATGAACTCACAAGTGGCAATAGCTTTACAGTGTCTAAGGAATGGGACAATGTTAATGGTGAGACGGTGACGATATCTTTGGAGAGAGTGTAGAAGGTACAGCAAATTTGCCGTTCACACATCATCTATCGCAAGTGACGCCCCGCCCCGGCAATATTTCTCCGGCAGACACGCTTCCGCTTGGAAAAACACGTAGCGGTACTAGGCTCGAAAGTACCTCGCCAAGTGCCG
>JAFLRN010000026.1 GCA_022511385.1 Acetatifactor sp. | reverse complement strand
AGCCTACCCGACTGCCAAGTACAAGGTAGGCTTATTTATTTTCGCTTGTTGTTCCCATTTAATCAAAATATTTTTTCGCATATTTTTTGATTTCACCCTTATTAAATAATCACATATTCAGAGTTTCGTAACTCATAGAATATCTTCGTCTGCATCTTCTGGTCATTAGGCAGTGTATAAGCATGGAGTGGTTATATCTGGTGTAATATCTTTAACTATGCAAATCTCCAGTTTCCCATTTACTCACCAACTGCCGACTGCATTTGGAAATTCCAGTTTGGAAGTTGAAACATGTATACCATATACAGCACTCAAATTCCATGAAATCCAGAACAAGCTGCCCATACATACCTCAATTCCCCCAAAAGTAGACATTAACCAGCTTGCGTCATAACTGGGGTGTGTTATGATATTTTCAGCAAGCAAACGGAGGATATTATGAAAGACTATATTTTTGGTAATTTTTTAAGCGAGTTGAGAGAGCGAAGCGGCCTTTCGCAGTATCAGCTGGGAAGTCTCGTAGGGGTTTCAAACAAAGCTGTCTCAAAATGGGAAAACGGATTAGCCAGACCTAATAGCAAGGTACTGCTAAAATTGAGCAGCATATTGGGTGTTACCGCAGACGAGTTATTGGCTTGCAAATATAATACTTCCACAGAAAGGGAGGAAATACTTGCAATGAAAAACTCATTATGGGAGAAAACTTTTGAAAACATGAAGGAACTTTATGGGGAGACAGTGCCTATACAGGTCCTGAACAGATACAAAAGCGAAAAAGTGGAACTGGAGAAAACCGATCTGATCCTATATTTTTCGGTACTCTCCAAAATTATGGCAAAATCCAAAGCATTAGGTGAACAGATACTTGTAAGAGGAGATACAGGATCGTCCTTCGTTGCATATTTATTGGGCGCTGTCAACATCAATCCCTTATCCCCCCACTATGTGTGTCCCAAATGCAGAAAATCGGATTTTGTGCAGGATGTTGCAGATGGCTGGGATTTGCCGCCTAAAACGTGTGATTGCAGGCATATGATGAAAAGAATGGGACACCAGATCCCCTTTGCCCTGTATAAAAACCGCCTTCTGGAAAAGAATAGATTTGATGTATCTGTGAGCAATGCGTTCTTTAATCAGATTCACGATATCATTGCCGAATGCTGTAAGGAATTTTCTATTGCAGTGAGAGAAGATACCAATTCAGAAGAGTTGAAAATATTTACATTGTCACAGGATGATTTAGGCGGCGGGACATTCCCTACAAAAGGGTTCACTATTGCTGTGTTGCCCTTTGACACATTGGATTTATGCCGTAAACTGCAGCAGTATACAAATACTTCCGTGGAACAAATAAATATTCCTGATGACAAGGTTTTAGTTCAGTTCCAAAGGCTTAATACCGATGGCATCGTAGAGTTTTCCGGCGAATATATAAGGAATTTGATCAAAGAAATCCGACCGCAGAAATTTTCTCACCTCCTGAAAATATCAGGATTGGCGCACAGTCCCGGCACCTGGGAAAATAATAGCCGTGATCTGATTCTTCAACACGCAATCCAAACAGATGACATAATTGCTTATAGAGACGATGTGTACAATACTATATACTCACGTATGCTTAATATGGGATATACTGAAACAGGAATCGCAAACTGGATTGCGGAAAAGATACGTAAGGGAGGCATATCACAACAGAAAGATTCCGAGGAGACAGAAAAAATATTGACCATGCTGGATCTGCCGGAATGGTACTTAGGTGCACTGAAAAAGGTAACATACCTGTTTCCAAAAGCACATGGCATCTCCTATGTGCAGCTTGCTCTCACATTGATGTGGTATAAGGTCAACTACCCTGAGCTATATTTGGAGCTTGCTATCCTCTGAGTTACATAAATCGCCGGCATCAGCATGTCATAAAAATGCTGATGCCGGCACTATATATTATCCTTCTTCATCTTACTTAATCTTCTCTTACATTCGTCCCAATCGGACTCCGCAAAAGCATCTCTGTAGAGCCGCAGGACTGTCTTGTTTGATGCGTCTAGCCAGATTTTATTACCCTTTTCTCTTATATTTATTATGTCAGAATAATCATAGCGAAATGAAAGATTTCCCTCCGTCAGGGTGATGCCGTCATCCTCGAAGGCGATTCTTCTTGTCCAGTTTTCTTTCCCGTAGTTCTGCGCCAACCGACGATATTGGCTTCTGGCAATGACAAAGTTTCGAAAGAAGGCCCTGTAAATTCCAAGGGCCGCCAGCAAAAAATACAGACTGCGAAACGCCAAATTATCGATCATCATTAGGGCAAGACACAGCAATGCAAACACACACCATATAATCATCATCACCAGTCTCGCGCCTTTGACCATATTCTCCGCTGCCCAGGATCGATACCGTTTCCAGGTCACTTGATATTCATTCATCTGTTGCCTCCTAATCCTCAATCAGCCGTAATCCTGCCGTGTCCGTAACCGGAAGGGAAAACACGATCGCTTTTGCCTCACTGTCGGGACCGGCCTGCTCCATGACGGCCTTCATTATGCTGTTCTTCTGCTCCGTCTTGGATACGATAAAGATCATCTCCTTCTCCGCTGCCAGGGAGACGCCCATAAATTTCTCCGCATGTTCCATGCCGGTGCCTTTTGCCTGAAGCACTGTGCCCCCATAAGCACCCGCGCCTCTGGCCGCATCCATCACAAGCTCAATGTATCCTCTATTCGCAATGACTATGATCAACTCATGGGCTGTTTCCTTCAAGACAGATTCCTCCTCTTTCTGATATTCGTCCTTGGTCAGCAAAAACTGGAGCGTTTTCTTCCCCCCGATGCTGCTTAAGGGAATGATAAAAGCAATGCCTCCGCCAGGTGCGTCAATCCGAAGCTTCCGGCGCAGCTCCTTCTTCAAGGCGAGCCAGCCCTCTTCCTCCTGTACGGTAAAGATCACAGTCTTCTCCGTGGCTTCAAGGCCCAGATAATCCAGGACGTCGCTTCCGGCCGTACCTGCCCCCAGGGTCATGAAGGTGACCGCCAGGCCGCTTTCCTTGTACAGCTTCGCATATTTCATTCCGTTTTTTCTGTCAACGATGGTGGTCGTCAAATAAAGTTTTCCCATATATCCCATCCCAAATTAAGTTTTATTTCATCTTCTGTCCAGCCCTTAGTCTCCATCAATGCTTCTATCCAACATTTTGCAGTTCCCATAATTCGTTCATGAGCAGGGATTCACTCAGATGTTACAATTCAATGATCTCCATATCCCCAAAGGCATCCAGCGAGACAAACTTCTTCTCCAAGGCGCCCTTGTGAAGCTGATTCTCCTTCATACGGAACACCAGGCCCATGATCTGGATAGTGATCAGAGGCGTCATGGCCACCATGGCCACCACACCGAAGGCGTCCGTAATGATATTTCCGCCGGATACCTGGCAGGCTCCCATGGCAAAGGGCAGCAGAAAGGTTGCCGTCATGGGACCGGAGGCCACACCTCCGGAGTCAAAAGCAATGGCGGTAAAAATCTTTGGCACAAAGAAGCTTAAGATCAGTGCCACCGCATAGCCCGGCACAAGGAACCACATGACCGAAATACCCGTCAGCACCCGGAGCATGGCAATTCCGATGGAGAACGCAACGCCGATGGAAAGACTCAGACCCATGGCCCTGGCCGAAATGGCGCCGGAGGTCATCTCCTCCACCTGTCTTGTCAGCACGAACACCGCCGGCTCCGCCAATACGATAAAATAGCCTATGACCATGCCGATAGGGATGATGATCCAGGAATATGGCAGCCCTGCGATAGTCTGTCCCAGATAATTGCCTGCCGGCATAAATCCCACGTTCACGCCCGTCAGAAACAGCACCAGACCCACATAGGTATAGACAAGGCCGATGGCGATCTTGATCAGGGCCTTCTTTTTTATGTCCCTGGAAATCAACTGAAAAATGCCAAAAAACAGTACGATGGGAAACAGTGAAACGGCCATTTCCTTTATGTATGTAGGAAGCTCCGAAGAAAACAGTCTCCAAAGTTCCACCGTATTATCAATAATGGGAATGGATTCCGATATGCTCTCCGTCTGGTCAGGGTGATAGATCATTCCCAGTATCAATACTGCCAGAATAGGTCCTACAGAGCACAGGGACACCAGACCAAAGCTGTCATCCGCTGCACGTTTATCACTACGGATAGCGGAAATACCGATACCAAGCGCCATGATAAAAGGCACTGTCATGGGACCTGTGGTCACACCGCCGGAATCGAAAGCCACCGCCAGAAAATCTGCAGGCACAAACAGCGTCAGCCCGAAGACCAGTATGTAAAATACGATCAACATGTAAGAAAGTGCAATACCAAGGAGCATACGCAGCAGAGCGATCACCAAAAACACGCCCACACCCACAGCAACAGCCATAATGATGACGATGTTGGGTACGGAGGGCACCTGTTGGGCCAAAACCTGTAGGTCCGGCTCTGATATGGTGATGATCAGGCCCATGATAAAGCTAGCCACCACCATAAGGAACGCATTTTTTGTCTTTGTCATGGTGGTACCCACACGCTCTCCCATCTGGGTCATGGACAGATCCACCCCAAAAGAAAAAAGCAGCATTCCCACGATCAACAATACCGCACCGATCAAAAATGTCATCAGGATGCTGGGTGAGATAGGCGCGATGGTAAAGCACAAAAACAGTACGATGGCCAGGATAGGGAACACCGCTTTCAGAGTTTCATTCAGTTTTTCTTTCAGTTTTGATCTGTTGAACTGCAAGGTGTCGTACGCCTTTCTATTCTAAAAATCAGGTTCTTTTCTAACTATTATCTTATATGACACAGCATATATAATCAAGAAATCAATTCCATATTTTACAGAAAATTCATATTAAATTCTGCCTATTCGCTTCGTTGTATGCTGAAAGCCTTACCCCTGCCCAAAAAAGTCCCTCCAACAGACATGGACTGATTCAGTTCAATCATAATCCACACTCATCAGACACAATCCCTGAGCCGGAGCCGTAGGCCCTGCCTTCTGACGCTCTTTTGCATCCAATGCAGCCTGCACCTGCTTAAGATCCATGCGACCGCAGCCCACCTCCAGGAGGGTACCCACCATGATCCGCACCATATTCTGCAGAAATCCGGTTCCATGAAACATAAAACGCAGATAGCCACCCTCCCGGCTGATCTCAATCCGGTCCACCCTGCGGACGGTAGATTTTTTCATCCGGGGATTCACACAGAAATTCCGAAAATCATGCTCCCCTTTGAGAAGCTCAGCCGCCTGGCGCATCCGCTCCAGATCCGGCTTTTCCTCCAGACGGGTATAATACTTCCGGTCAAACACCGGCTTGATCTCCCCATCAAAGCAGGTATAGCAGTAGGTCTTGCCAATGGCATTGTAGCGGGCATGAAATCTGGGCGAAGCCTCCCTTACCTCCAGCACCGCAATATCGTCAGGCAAATAGCGGTTTAAGTAGTCGCGGACCTCCTCAGTCCCAAACTCCGTCTCCAGGCAGGCATTGGCCACCATCCCCTTGGCATGGACACCGCCATCTGTCCGGCCTGCGCCGATAACCTCCACTTCCTCCCCACACATCACGGATAGCACGGACTCCAGCTTGCCCTGGATCGTATTCTGGTCCGGCTGCCGCTGCCAGCCGTAATAGCGGGTTCCGTCATATTCTATGATAAGCTTGTAGTTTTTCATGACTATCGGTTCTCCTGTTGAATTTCACGGTGCCTCGTATTTCTCTTTTCATCGATTGTTTTCTTTTGTGTTCCTCACATCCACTCGCAAACCCGCGCTTTCAGCGCTCTCTGGCTGCTGCACAGACATTTGCTCATTAATGACGCACGAAAAATAAATGTCTCCTCTGGCGCCGCTTGTTTTTCTTTTACGTTCATTATAATATAATTGTATAGTAAATAGCAAATCCTATCTGTAGTGATAGAGAGAGATACAAGGATTGATTCATGACAAACGGAAATGATTATCTGATTCAGAAAATGCCGCTGAGCGCTTTACTTATATTTGCCCTTCCCATGATCATAGGCAACCTGTTCCAGCAGACCTATACCATGGCCGACTCCGCCATCGTGGGGCGGCTGGTAGGGGAACAGGCTTTGGCCGCAGTGGGTGCTTCTTACTCTCTGACCAATATCTTTATCTGCGTGGCCATCGGCGGCGGTATCGGCGCTTCCGTGATCGTCAGCAGATATTTCGGGGCGAAAGAGTACCATAAAATGAAGTTGGCCGTCTACACGGCCTTCCTCTCTTTTCTGGCCGTGAGCCTGCTGCTGGCGGTGTTAGGCCTCTTACTGGGACGGCAGATCATGATCCTGCTGAATACCCCCGGAGATGTACTGGACATGGCAACGGAATATCTGGGCATTTACTTCCTTGGGCTGCCCTTTTTGTTTATGTATAATGTGGTATCTTCCATGTTCAACGCTTTGGGGAAATCCAGGATTCCGCTGTGCTTCTTGATTTTTTCGTCATTGTTCAATATCCTGCTAGACTTTTGCTTTGTGAAATACCTGAACCTGGGTGTGGCTGGCGTGGCCTGGGCCACTCTGATTGCCCAGGGAATTTCAGCGGTGCTGTCCTTTTGGGTGTTTCTGAGAGTTTTGTGGAAATTAAGCGAACAGAGTTTAAACGACATATCCGACCAAGCCGTGCTTGTGGCCTGCAGCAGCCCCACGACCACACAGTTCTTCTCCCGGGATGAGCTCCTCTCCATGACAAGGATTGCCCTGCCTTCCATTCTTCAGCAGTCCATTGTTTCCATCGGCCTGATGCTGGTGCAGTCCGTAGTGAACAGCTTTGGCTCCCAGGCTCTGGCCGGCTTTTCTGCCGCCAGCCGGGTGGAATCCATCTGCATCGTGCCCATGGCGGCCATAGGAAACGCTGTCTCCTCCTTCACTGCTCAGAATATCGGAGCAAGGAAGAAGGACCGCGTGACAGCGGGCTATCACGCGGCCAACAAGATGGTCATTTCCTGTGCTGTTTCAATCTGTCTGATCCTGGAGCTTTTCGCCCGTCCCATTACCCTA
The DNA here is from genome assembly GCA_022511385.1 of Acetatifactor sp. GTDB lineage: Bacteria > Bacillota > Clostridia > Lachnospirales > Lachnospiraceae > Acetatifactor. The sequence continues at coordinate 25,763 of JAFLRN010000026.1, read as the reverse complement.
TTTTTTTTAGGAGATGATGGCACACCCACTGCTATAGAGACCAGTCTGAGTTACCTGACCTTCATCGGCTGGTTCTTCTGCCTGATTGGGTTCAAGATGGCTGTGGACGGTCTGCTGCGAGGCGCAGGGGACATGAAAATGTTTACCATCGCAAACCTGGTGAATCTTTTTATCCGGGTGACAGTATCCATGGCAATGGCTCCCATATTTGGCATTGGCATGGTCTGGTACGCCGTTCCCATCGGCTGGTTCACCAACTGGGCCATTTCCTTTTCCCAGTACAGGACAGGGAAATGGCAGAAGGTCACTTAAAGATCGTCAGCTTCATACCCAGCAGGTGAAAGGTCCAACTCTAGCCCGTGACATAATCTTTGTATTCATCCCAAGTTTTCATCTGTCACTTCTCCTTTCACTAAAATCTATTTCGAGAAGGCTTGACAGCGACGTAACGTAATAGTACATACTTTAGAAAAAAGCTTGTGAAAGGGTCTGTTATATATGAAAATGCGGATAAGCGAAATTGCAGCTCTTGCTGGTGTAAGCGTAAGAACGCTTCAGTATTACGATAGCATAGGACTGCTCAAACCTTCCGAAACCGACAGTAACGGTTTCAGAATTTATGACGAAAATTCGGTTGAGCAGCTTAAAAAAATCCTTTACTATCGTGGACTCGATTTGCCCTTAAAGGATATCTCCGAGATTCTTGCAAGGGAAAATCTTATTTACGTAAAGCTTACAGAACGGCGCTTAGCTCTTTCAAACCAAAAACGGCATATAGAAAAGCTTATTTCTGAAATAGACGACCGGCTTTCAGAGCCTACAAAAATAGATAACTGGTTTGATAAGGTTCTTCAAGATTACAATTACAGTGGTTTCGCTTATTGTCGTGACACTTTCTGTGTATGGGGAAAGGCGGATTATGAAAATAATACACCATTTTATCTTAACAGTAGATTCCCGATTGATGGAATGACAAGATTGTTTACGGCATTCTGTGTGTTTATTTTTGAGAACATGGGGCTCCTGAACACAGACGATTACTTAAACAAGTATATGAAAGAATTTGTTTATGGAGACAAGATAAAAATATACCACCTTATAACTATGACCTCGGGAATTTCAGATAAAATTTTAGAAGAAAAATGGAACGAGGCTGTAAATAAAGAATTTTCCTCATATACGGAAGATTTAAGTTATGCAAGGCGAATACTAATCCTGCATAATATACAGCAGTCATTCATGAAGAAGAAAAGTTTTAATGAAATACTTGAGATAATCAATCATGAATCGCTGAAATTCATTCCCGGAGAAGAAAATGAATACAGTGCGATCAATTACGAAATTCTCGGGGCTATTTTGGAACAGATAAGTGGAAGATCTATTGATAAAATCTTTGAGGAATATATTTTCAGGCCTCTTGAAATGAATGATACATCATTTTTTGGAAATATGGATATTGTCGGATATGTAAATGATATTCCGCTTAAAACACTTTTTGCCTGTGATGCTTCAAAAGGCATTATAACAACGGCGGCAGATCTGTCTAAATGGTGCTCTGCGCTAATTGAAGGAAAGCTTATTTCGGAAAAAGGGCGATATTGTTTTGCATCTAAGATATTCGGTCATGGAAAATATACAGAATACGGCCAAATGGGAGAAATATACTCTGAATTGAAAGTTGATATAACAGAAAAGGAATATTTTATTTCTGTGCGAAACAGAGCTCCTGTTCCCTATAATAAAGCAAGAGTTATGTACTATCCGATAAAAGCCTGTGATGACGGATATGTTAAATTTGAAATATGGGAGATGCAGAGAGGTTCAGAGGTTCGAGTAGATTCCATTAAAATATTTGATAAAAACGCTGAGGAATTGTTCTCGGAGAAGTCTGTCGGTATATGCGTCAAAAACGATGGTGAGGAACGTCATGCTTCTGATTTTATAGATGATGACAGCTATTATTATGAACTGAATTTATCCGATGTGCTGAAAGACAGATTCGACAGTAAGGAAACTTATATTGCCGAAGTAAGAGCACAGTGTGAGGAATATCAATCCGCACAGTTTGGAGTGGTATATCTGCATGATGGGGAGTGGCAGAGCAGTTATTTTAATGCCTTTTATTGTTACGAAAGTGCATATCCGCTTTTTATGGAGGCACTGAATGCCATTCCATTATAACGCCACTGTCCATTCCTGCATGGGCAGGCAATCCGTAGACCCGCGCGTCCTCGCAGACCCAGGTCATGAATATGAATTGCACGAAAATCTAAGCCATTCTTGTGAAGATGCTAAGCCTTGCCCTGTTGCCCGTTATGAGAGCATGAAAGCTCTGGAGGGTCACTTAGAAATCGTCAACTTCAGGCCCAGAGGGTGAAGGATTTTCAGGAATGTGTCAGGCTTTGGCGTGATCTTCATAGTCTCGATTCTGGCCACAGAGGACTGGGGCAGGCCACTGAGTTCTGCCAACTCCCGCTGGGTCATCCCTAAATCGTTGCGCTGTTTGATCACAGCACTGATCAGAGCGGACAAATCTTCAATTTCCTCCATTTCTTTTTTGCTGTCAGGATCTAAGCCTTTAACGTAATCTTTGTATTCATCCCAGGTTTTCATAATCATATCTCCCTTCGTTTGAGATAGTCATCCCGCTCCTTTTTCGCCCGGGCAATTTCACGCCAGGGTGTTTTCTTTGTCTTCTTGCGAAAGCTGTGCAACAAGACAAAAGAATTCTCCCCATAATAAAAGTATAGAACTGTATGTCAATAAGCAGACAAAAAAGCAGTAAAGGAGGCGCCAGGCCTTTCCCTGGCGCCCCTCTTTCTCAGGTATTCGTCTGCACGTCATCCCACTCCCAGCCCTCACAGCCTATGAGCCAATTCAGTGTCTTGTGCCGTTCCATCGTAACGCCGCCGTCCATTCCTGCAGGGGCGGGCAGTCCGTAGACCCGGGCGTCCACGCAGGCCCAGTCCAAACAGAAGATCAGGTCGCAGGCATCCAAAAGCTCCTCCCCGCTCCGTGGCTTTACCGCAGAAAGAAGCGCCGCCCTATCCGCAAAGGGATTGAGAACCCGTACTGTCAGCGGCACATCGCAGATAGCGTTGGGAAAGGGCAGCTCTTTCAGAAGCCCTAACGCCCACTCCATCACATACAGATTTTCATACTGCCAGGAAAATGCAACCTTCTCCTTATCCTCCGCGTTATCGTTATAAAAATATGCCTTCTCCTTCGGCGAAAATACCCCATCTCCGCCATAGTGGCTCAGCACATGCTCCTCCGCAAAGGCCCTTGCCTCCGCTGGCGACATGCCGTCTCCCAACATGGCCTCCGAATACAGTGCCACCGCCAAAAGCGCTGCCATCCGGTCAACCATCTCCTCCGCGCTACGGATCCTCGCATCCGCCAGCTTTTCTATGTAGGGATAGTGCTCAGGAACATAGATATCATGGGCATCCAATACCTTCCAGCTCCTCAACCGACGTTTAATCTGTTCCTCCGCAATACCCTCCTTGGGAGCCCCGATCAAGGCGCGGTCCACATAAGGCATAAAGTGATCCACCTTGCTCCTACCCTTGTCGCTTAACACAATTTTGCCCCGGGCATCCAGCAGCATATCCTCACCGTCACCCATCACCAGGATAAGTCCATGCAGCTCCTCCAGCGCTCCAGCCAGCATTCCTGTGATCTCCAGCATCTTTTTGTCTGTATGGGCTTTTTCAAAGGAGTAGTTCACGCCGCAATAACCCGCAGTCTTTCTGATCTGATGGAGCACATTGATTTTACGGGTCTGTTCCTTAACATCCTTTGCAGGAACATTCCAGAAGTGTCCCATGATGCCGTTTTTCTGCTGGTCCAGAAATTTCCCGGCCTCTTCCCCTATGTCCTTTGTCACCACCTGAATATGGATTTCTATGTCATCTTGCTTCAGCGTCAGCGTGTCCCCAGAACCTTCATTGGGAACACCAAATCTGTTGCAGAGGCAGTTCATGATCCCTTCCAGGCTTCCCTCCTCGCAGAGCAAAAACATCTTTCCTTCAATCCTTTTGTCTTTTCCAAACATAGCCTTCTCCTTAATTTCTTGACAAAAATGTACCTATGGCAAATTAGAGTTTAAACCCTGTTCTTCATATCTCATAGCACAATACAGGTTTCATTATACTCACAATTTTTCTAAAAAGCCAGTCCATTTTTATTGCAAGGTAACTTCTCATATTTCTCTCCCAAAACGGCCATTCCCAAAACCATTGCTCTCCCATACACTTTCATAAATATTTTTAAGTTACTCCATAGCAGCACCCGTAATCATCATCCCTTTGGTTTTCCATCGCACAATTCTTTCAATAAAGATAATGCTTTGGCATCAGCTTGTTTTGCGATTCGACATAGATCGCAGGTCTGCCGGCGTACAGTTGGATCCGCCAGCCTTTTTATTGATTCATCCATATCGTTACCGTACAGCTTCCGCATTTCTCCGATTGCCTGGCTGCATTGGGAAAAGGCATCTGAGATTTGTCCATACTTTTCGCTTTTGCTTGTGCCCAGACCGGAGAGTGTGCGGAAGTAGACCGAGGCACTTCTTCTGCCATCTTCCAGACAGTTTATGGCATCATTATGGCAGAGCATTTTTTCAAATAATACGGAATAATTATCTCCTGCCGGAAAATTCTTTTTATCTGAGAGGGCGTTTATCCATCCGTCATACGCTGAAATTCCTTTATAATAACCACTGTCCAGTCTACCGGTAAGTGCCCGGATACCGTTCTGGATAATCGTATCCTCCGAGAAACGATTTCCATTCAAAGCACCCACACACATGACTGCTTGTGTGTCGGTATTTTCCCACCAGGAGTCGCTGATAAAGTATCCACATTCGTCAATTTTTAAGTTTCCGCCAAATTCAGGATCGTTTTGAAAAAAATTCCACCCAAGAAGTTCCTCTCCATTTTTTCTGTATCCTGTGATCAGACAGGCTTCTGGTGGACCAATGATTCCCAAGGCGATACAAGGATAACCTTCGTCAATATGGGACTTGATGAATGCTATAAATTCTTCCTTTGTGGTATCTTTGTTCCGTTCGAGGATGAAAAATTCCCTGCCCAGCGCTTCGGCAGCAAGGCGATATACCTCGTTGCTTTCCGTAAAGGTGTGAAAAATGTCGTAATTGCTGAAATCCCATTCCTCGCTATTCCAGGTAAACCGAAATGCTGCACCGCTTGAAGCCATAATAAAGGGATAGTCCAAATCTTCGCCGAGATATGCTGCCGCTGATTTCAGACAGATCAGATATGGGGTAAAGCCACCATATTCTCCCCAGCCTGCTTTTGGTACACCATACAAAATTGTACTATCATTATTTTGATATGTTTTTCGATCTATAATATCACTCCTTCTTTCTTTTTCAGTAAGCAGGCCAACACCGTATACACCGGCAAGCAACTCCTCCTTTCCCACAAGCGGTCTAAGACGACGGAATTCGCTAGGTGTCATCCCTATGACACGACGGAAGGCACGCGTATATGTTTCGGGGTTAATGAATCCATAGCAGATTGCAGTATCAAGAATTGTTTTGTCTGTGTGAATTAAATCGAGAGCGGAACGCTTTATCTTACGAGACTGCATATACCGTGCTATGGAGCAGCCTGTATCATGGTGAAAAAGCTCTCGTATATAGTCCCACGAAAACCCAATTTGCTGCGCCAGCTCGTCATGGTTCAGCTTCTTGTCCGTAATATGTGCCTCAATGTAGCATATTACAGTTTTTGTATAGTTTGGGTAGCTCATACCAGCCTCCTGTGTTGATTATCGCGATATAATAGGATTATAGCATTTATTGCACAGACTGTGTTGACTTTTTAGGGTTGATTGCAACACCCAAAGTCATCTGATAAAATGAAACCATCACAATCGCAATTTGGAGAAAGCATATTTGAATCACTTGCGGCAAAATTTCCTGCCAGACTCCTTACGTAAACTTCCCCAAAAAAGTCAAGACAATGTCGTTCGGGCATTCTATAATAAGTGTACATCCCTGTGCGGAAGGAAGATAAACAGTAAGGAGTCCGGTATGAGTTATCTCATGTGCAGGAAAGCACTTGTGTGTTACATAGAAGCTATTATCAATACAGTGAAGGATCTCAGCGGAAAAATAGAGGGAAACTACATTAAAGGAATGATAGCATACGATGCACAGATAAATTACTTTGATCCTGATTAAGCATTTAAAGAAATATGGCGGAGGTTTAGGTAAATAGTGGAAAATGCAATTAAATTGACTCGGGTAAGCGAAAATAATCTTAAGGACATTAATGTAGAAATTCCATATTATAAACATACAGTTATTGTAGGTGTGAGTGGTTCCGGGAAATCTACATTGGCATATGATGTGCTCTATGCAACAGCACAGCGTAAATTATTGGACTGCATGTCAGATCAGGAAAAAAGATTCAGCATAAAGATGAAAAAGCCAAAAGTGGAGAGAATAGAAGGCTTATCGACAGTAATCAGCTTAAAACAGGTAAAGCCAAACAATAATCCAAGATCCACCATAGGTACTTATACAAGCATAGGCTCACATGTGAGAAATCTGATGGCGATTCATGGAAAATGCCAATGCCTTTATTGTAACAATATCTTTGAGCAAAGTAATTTATATACGTTGATAAAGGATATTGAAGCTTTGAATTCACAAACGATCGTTGAAGTTTTATTTCCTTATTTTTTTAACAAAAAAATCAGTCGGCAGCGACAGCTTGAGGAAATAAGACAGAAGGGAAATCGATATATATATATAAATGGGGAAAGACGAAATCTGAGGGATTTTATAGAGGTTGATGATGAGACAGAATTTGTTATGGTAGTGGAAGGCAGGTTTCAGGCTGCCAATAAACTGAATAAAAGTGCTGTTAATTGTTTAAAAAGTGCAAGTATACAAGGCGGTAATTATCTGTCGATTTATTTAAAGGGAGAGGATACAGATAATGTACAAAGTTTTTATCAGAAGCATGGGTGTTTGGAGCATCATTTGATTACAGTTACACTGGAGGAATCAGATTTCTCATATAATAATATGTTATGTGCCTGTCCGGAATGTCAGGGCAGTGGGATTAAGAAAGTTGTCCATCCGTCAAAGGTAATTAAAAATCCTGCGAAGACTTTGCGGCAAGGCCCGTTTTTCAAGGAGGTCTATTCTATGAGCCATCCTTATTCATATATGGCTTTATACAGTTTGGCTGTTCATTACGGATTTTCATTTGATGAACCGTATGAAAAATTATCTGAGGAAGCAAAAAATTTGATAATGTATGGTTCTAACGGCGAGATGTTCATATTGCGAAGACCCAAAGGATATGACAAGGTATTGCCGAACTATCTTGCAAAAGAAGGCGCATTGGTCAGTTTTCCCGGTGTGCTGACAAGAATAAATGACTTGTACCATGAGATGTTGAGCGAGAAAACCGCACCTTCCACAGCACAGGAAAGCTTTTTTAAAACATATATGCATGAAGTCGAATGTCCAGACTGCAATGGAACAAGGCTAAAAAAAATCAAGAACTATATTATACTTAATGGAAAAAACTATGCCGAGTTAGGAAAGATGGAATTTTCGGACTTATTAATTTTTTTGGAACAGTTTTCCGGAAATGACATGTCGCAACCGATCATTGATGCATTGAAAGAACGGCTTACACTGATGAAGGAAATTGGGTTGGATTACTTGTCCTTTGAGCGGCGCATTGATTCATTGTCCGGCGGCGAATATCAGAGATTAAGAATTGCAAATCAGGTTGGCTCAGGGCTGGTTGGGCTTACATATATTATTGATGAGCCTACCGATGGTTTACATGGTGCGGATAATGAAAAAGTAATCAATATTATAAAAAGGCTTTTGAATAAAGGCAATACGGTGATAACGATAGAACATGACTATGATGTGATAAGTGCAGCAGATTATATTATAGAAATGGGACCTGGAGCAGGGGTTAGTGGCGGTGAGGTGATCGCACAAGGAACTTTAAAAGAAATACAGAATAATCCAAAATCAATCATAGGAAAATATCTTTCCCCAAAAACGGGGATCGACTTGAACCGAAGTCCCTTACAGTTTGATGCGTCAATCAGTCTGCTTGGGATTAAAGCGAATAATGTAAAGAATATTGATGTGGAGATACCACTGCAAAAAATCACTTGTTTTACAGGGGTATCCGGTTCCGGAAAAAGCTCTGTTGTGTATGAGGTTTTATATAAGGGATTATATTCCAAACTTCATGACAATCGTGTAATACCGGGGGAGCACAAGAGCATTGAGGGGATCGATCAGATCAAGAATATTATTTGTATTGATCAAAGTCTGCTTAATGGCAAGAATACCTCCATTCCGGCAACATATCTTAATTTATTTGATACAATTAGGACTCTTTTTGCTAAAAGTGTAGATAATGATAATGCAATGATGGATAATATATCATATTTTTCTTTTAATTCAAAAGGAGCATGTCCGGTATGTAAAGGAAAAGGGTATATAGAGAATTACATACAATATTTTGGAGAGACGAAGATTATCTGTACGGCGTGTAACGGACAGCAATATACTGATGATGTGCTGCAAGTGAGGTATTGTGGTAAAAATATGAAACAGGTACTGGATATGACGTTCACAGAGGCACTTGATTTTTTCAAAGATCAGTCAGCTATATATGATAAAGTAAAGCTTGTATGCGATTTAGGTTTAGGCTATATGCAGCTGGGACAAAGTTTAAGCACTGTTTCAGGCGGGGAATCCCAGAGGTTAAAACTTGCAAGGGAAATGAGTCGGTATAAGAACAGAAAAAATCTGATATATGTATTCGATGAACCCACTATAGGGCTGCATTCAAAGGATGTTGCCCGCATTCTTCAAGTAATGAAGCGTATTGTGACAGATCAAAATACAGTTGTTTTAATAGAACATAATCCAGATATGATTTTAAACTCTGACTATATTGTTGATATGGGACCTGGTGCCGGAAGGCATGGGGGAGAGATAATGTTTTGTGGAACACCTTTACAGCTTCTTGAACAGGCACATTCAAGAACAGCCGATTATCTTAGGGGTTATGTGGAGATCAATTTCTAAAGACATCAGCAATATATTGCTTTGGCAGAAAAACTTGCATATATATGGTCATTGAGAATATGGAATTTGAAGAGTGAAAGAAAACTAAGGAGCGTTATGATGGAAGATTCAATTTTTAGAGAGAAATGTAATAATATCATCGAAAAAATAACTTCTGACTTATCTGGAAATAAGCAATGTATTGCAGCATACCTGCTGGGAAGTTTCAGTCACGATAAAATATGGGAATGGTCTGATATACAAATTGCGGTTGTTTTTGATGATGGATATAAAGGAAAGACAAGTTATACGTTAATAGAAGACGGGATGCCTGTTATATTGAATATATTCACCTTGACAGCGTTTAAGAGATTTATTGGAACGGTAAATACAGATGACTTTATATGGAAGGCATTTAGTAAAAGCCGAAAGCTTTTTTCAAATGATTTCATGCTTGATGAGTTATTTGAGGATGCCTTCTATATCGGAGAGGTAGACAGGCAGAAGGAATTGTTGTTAGGATTTTCCGGCGCTGTCTATTATCTGAATAAGGCAGAAAAAAATCTTTATATAAAAGAGAATCTTGAGAATGCAATCTACTTTATTCCTCAGATGGCAGAAAATATAGCTTGGATAGAAATATTTAAAAATGGACAAATACCAGAAAGGGAGTTGATCCCACAGGGAAAGCGGTTGAATCCTGAAATCTTTTCAAAAATATATGATCCTTTATTTGAATGTAAAGTAGATTACGCTGTAGTAAAGAGTATTTTGGAAAACTGTGTGGTATATTTGGAGGAGAACACCCCCATGGTATATCAACCGATTATTGCCTATTTAGAGCAGCATGGGAATCTGGAGCATTTTAAATATGAAACCAGACCGCACGGATTTGGTATTAATTATGAATGGCTTGTAAGATATGGTATTGCCGAACGTTATGGAATCTCTGAGAAGATACCGCCTTTTAAGGCATCGGTATATAAACTTGGGTATCGGCTGAAGTAATTAGTGTCTGCTGAGTTTCCCAACCCTTCCTAACCATATCCCAGTCTGACTGGTACCTGTCCATGGTGATGCACACTCTGCCCCCGCCGCTGGCGATACGGGCGTCAAAGGAATCGGAATTCCATGTGCCCGTTATCCCTGCTGCCGCCCCCACCGCCATCCACAATTACCAGCGCCATGTTGTTCATTATAAATCACTCCTGTTGCTTTGCCTAATATCCTTCAACAGCATTGACTACTTGTCACTTCAATTACTTGTTATTTTACATTCATTATACTGGTAACAATTTTCACTTTATTATCAAATGCTTTATAGCCCACACCTTACCAGCAGCTCTTCCCACCTTCTGTCAACCTCCTTCTGGAAGGCCTCAATCAGGTACTCATTCCCAGGTTTGAACAGATGCTTGAAGCGTCCCTGTTTTTTCAGGAACTCCTCCAGGGGCAGCTTGTTCTTGGGCTGGTAATTCAGAATCCACTTGCCGTCGATAACCTCAAACAAGGGCCAGTAGCAAGTCTCCACCGCCAGCTTGCAGATCTCGATGATGTCCGGTGTATCGTACTTCCAGCCTCTGGGACAAGGCGCCAAAACATTCAAGAATGCCGCACCGGGAGTGTAAATTGCCTTCTCGGACTTCACATACAGATCCTTCATATTGCCGATAAAGGTGGTCTGTCCGACATAAGGGATATTATGAGCCGCCAGGATACCGGCCAGATCCTTCCTTGCCTGGGGTTTACCCTGGGACACGGTTCCGCTGGGGGTTGTTGTGGTATCAGCATACATAGGGGTAGCGGAGGACCGCTGGGTACCGGTGTTCATGTAGGCACCGTTGTCGTAGCAGACATAAACCATGTCATGGCCCCGCTCCATGGCTCCGGACAGGGACTGGAGACCTATATCGTAAGTGCCGCCGTCGCCACCAAAGGTAATAAACTTGTAATCCGAGGTAATCTTTCCCTTTTTCTTCAATACCCTGTAAGCCGTTTCCACGCCGGATAATGTAGCTCCCGCGTTCTCAAAGGCACTGTGGATATAGCTGTCCTCATATGCCGTGTACGGGTACATAAAAGTGGACACCTCCAGACAGCCGGTGGCATTCCCCACCACTGCCTTATCCCCGGGGTGCAGCGCTTTCAGCACGTTCCTCACCGCGATGGTTCCACCGCAGCCCGCACACATTCTGTGTCCCGGTGCCAGCCTTTCCGGCCTCCCCTGTATCTCTTTAAAATTAAATACCTGCTGTTCCATATGTATTTCGAACCTGCCTTTCTTCATGCAACTTATCTGCCTTCTTCACAACCTGCAACCTTATATTACTCCCTTTTCACAAAAGTCTTCCTACGTCAACTCAAAATTTATCTTCGTCAGTATTTATTTCCGTATCGCTTTTTTGCTTTGTCAGTCTGTTCAGCTATAAAACTAGTTTTTGCATACGTATATCCGTCCCTGTCATGTTCATACTTTTTCCAAAGGGACAGCTTCAATTCTTCATACTGTTTTGCCAATAATGGAATCTCGTTCAAATAATCACGAAAGTAAAGTTCATCATTATCTCCCCAATATCTCAAGTGAAGATGAAACACTTTTTCAGCAAATCCTTCGCTTGTGTACCCTAAATTAAACGATTTTCTATTTGGTTGCTCTGACATGCAGATGTAACCATTTTGAACAAGAATTTCTTTCATGCTTTCCATGGACAGGGACATAGGTAATTCCACCAGAATATCAATAATTGGTTTTGCCCAGATATTGTTTATCGCTGTACTTCCAATATGACTGATCCTTATATCATTCGGGGGAAAAAATATCAGCAAGTCTTCTTTCTTCTTCAGCATACCACTTAGTCCATACTTCATTATGCCCGGTAAGAATTATGGGAAACAGCTCCCACAATTCTTCTAATGTCATTTCTGATAATGGTTTACCCATATATTCTCCTAAATTCCCTACCCACAACGCAAATGTAAAATGGAACATTTCTATCAAGACCGAATTGTTACCTGAAAGTTATCACCATTCTATTCCCGCAGTCCCAGATAAGAATACTCCATAAAACTTACTTCTCCCGCTGCCAACCTTTGCAGCGCCTCATACACCTGCTCCATATCCTCCACCCGCACATCCCTGCCGGACAGTCCGTACATAATATTCACGGTCTCCGCCGTTGCCTTCGCCCGATACAATGCCGCCGTAACTTCCGCTCCCAGAGGACCTCCCTGTGCGCTGTAGCTCTCCGCCCGGTCCATGATGGCAATGGCCTTGCAGTGTTTCAATGCAGCACCGATCTCCTCACCAGGAAAGGGCCGGAACACTCTAATCTTTAAAAGTCCTGCCTTAATCCCCTTCGCCCGAAGCGCATCCACCGCATCCTTAGCTGTACCGCACACAGAGCCGATGGCCACCACCGCATATTCTGCATCCTCCAGCTGATAGCCCTCATAAAAGCCATAGTGCTGGCCGGTGACCTGCTCAAACTCCTTCGCCACGTCCAGAATCACCTTCCTGGCTCTCTTCATGGCCTCGGCCTGGGCCTTCTTTGCCTCCATACAGTAGGGTGACACCGCATATGGGCCCACTGCCATGGATTCATCTTCCTTCAACAAATAGTGCTCTGGCTCATACTCTCCCACAAATTTGCGGATGGGCTCGTCGTCCCAGAGAGTGATATTCTCCACCGCATGGCTGGTGATAAAGCCGTCCTGGCAGATCATCACAGGCAGGTGCACATCCTTATGCTCTGCAATCCTGTGAGCCTGCAGGAAATTGTCGTAGACCTCCTGGTTATTCTCCGCATAAATCTGGATCCACCCGGAATCTCTTGCCCCCATGCTGTCAGAGTGCTCCGCATTGATGTTCAGAGGACCGGTCAGGCCTCTGTTCACCAGGGCCATGACGATGGGCAGCCTGCTGGAGGCTGCCACATAAAGCACCTCCCACATCAGCGCCATACCGCAGGAGGAGGTGGCTGTAATGGCCCTTGCCCCCGCAGCAGAGGCTCCCATGGCAGCGCTCATAGCGCTATGCTCGCTCTCCACTGGAATGAATTCCGTATCAATCTCCCCGTTAGCGATCATAGATGCCACAAACTGGGGAATCTCCGTGGAGGGCGTAATAGGAAAGGCCGGCATCACGTCGGGATTTATTTGCTTAATGGCATGGGCAACCGCCTCATTGCCAGACATTCTCGTTTTTGTTGACATATGTACTCCTTTCACTTCTCATACTGTGGAAAAACCGAAAGAACGCTACCCTTGCGTTCTTTCCGGAATGACATAGTTACTCTTAGACAGCGTACTTTGCTGTCTTAGAGTAACTTCATTCCGTGGGCTGCTGCATTTCTATAGCCTGAAAAGGACATGCTTTTGCGCAGATACCGCAACCCTTACAATGGTCATAATCAAACTCCTGCCGCTTACCTTCCCGCACTAAAATGCAGCTGTCCGGGCAATAGGGCACGCACAGCAGACACTGCTTGCACTTCTCCTGGAGCCACACAGGCGTCTCCGTCCGCCATTCGCCCGTGAGGAACAGCTTCGAGGTAGCAGGCTCATGAATCTGCAGACCTTCGGTCAAGTCCTGCCACTTTGTCTTTTCGTTGATAAATTCCGCTTTTACTGACATTCCACTACCTCCTCCAGCGCCATCCTCAGCGCCTTTAAGTTGCCCTCCAGCACCTCCGGCTTTCTGGCGAATTTATGTTGCAGGGATGTTTCCATCTCCTTCAAAAACACATCAATCTCCATGACGTCGGAAATCTTCACCATCGCAGCCAGCATGGGGGTATTGGGGAAATATTGTCCCAGCGTTGCCATGCAGACCTTCCTGGCATCCAGTATGTATACCTTGCCGGAATAACCCGCAAGCAGCGGCAGAATCTCCCCCGCTGGCTTTACGGTGTTGATCAGGATGCCACCGTCCTCCTTCAATCCTGCCGTTACATCCACCGTGTGCAGCAGGGTGTCGTCCACCACTGCCACAAAGTCCGGTGTATAAATATTTGAGTGAACACGTATTTTCTTATCACTGATGCGGTCATAGGCCGTGATGGGGGCCCCCATCCGTTCAGGACCGTACTCCGGAAAGCCCTGCACCTGTTTTCCCGCCTGAAACGCCACATCCGCCAACAGCAGGGCCGCCGTCTTGGCTCCCTGACCGCCTCTTCCGTGCCATCGGATTTCTGTTAAATGCCTCATTTTTGTTTCATCCTTTCTGTTGTAATGACAACTGGCATAAAAATATCCAGCCCCACTTACACATTGTGCCAGCCAAATATTTTGTATCCCTTGTCCGTTAGATGCAGGAACACATACACATCCACAAAGTCCACATAATCCTCCCTGCCGGTCCGGTGCAGCACTTGGGTAAATGAGATATGGCAGGAAAAGATTTCCGGTGTATGCGCGTAGAATTCACCCACCTTCACATTCTCATAGTCCACACCATTCCAATCCAGCACCATCCAGCGATTCCCACCGGCGGCTACCACATCGGCGTACACCTCAGATTCTGTGTCAAAGTAGGATTTGATGCTGCCAAGCCCCACATCCTTGGATGCCTGCACATATTCGGCATATCCCTGCATTGCAGCCGTGACAAACCCTGAATATTCTTCCGCCAGTGACTGACTGTATGTAACGCCGGAGGTATATGTGTTGGTGTTTTCATCAAAGCTCACCTCCGCACTCTGCCCTTCAGCGTCTGTTACAACAATCTCCCTGGGCAGCTCCTCAAGACCCGCCACGGTATAGACGGCATACTCCACGCCCGAGATATCCGGGGGATAACATGGCATAATATCCGTTTTGATATAGTTTGATGTAAGGAAATCCTCCGTCAGCAGTACTCCGTCCACCATGACAGAGTACGATGCCGGTACTTCTACGGCTACCTCAAGCTCTATGGGTTCCACCGAAACATCCGTGTTCAAATGAAGATCCACATAAGAAAACTCATATGTTGAAAAACCATGTTTCGTCTCATTTTCTGAAATTCGTAAATTGATGGAGGCGAGCTGTTTTGCTCCTGCTTTGACAATATACTTGATCTCACCTGAATCATTTGACGATCCTATGGAATACGTCAACGTAGAATCCCCAATCTCTTTTTTAAGGTACTCTTCAATCTCGTCGGCTCCTGCATCCCCCGCATCATAACGTGCATCAGCAAGCAGATCCGCGTAGTTGATGGGTTCAAAATATCGGGCGAACACCTCCGCAGCCACATACTTTGGCTGTGCCGTCTCATATTCAGCAAGTCTCTCTGATACCACCACAAGCGCCACCACCACAATGAGGAGCGCCGCCGCCGAGACAGAAAAATAAATTGCCCAAAAATGCGATGATCTATGAATATCTCTATCCGTTCTTTTTTTCCTTGCCACTGGAATGCTTCATCCTTTCTTAACTTAAGATTCAGGCGCAACGAGGAAGAACGTAGGCATATGCCGCGGTTTTGTAAACGCTTTATACCTGTTAGTTAATCCCTGTCGCTGATATTCATCGAGTCCTTCCATGTCTATATCGTATTTTGTATAGTAATCTTCATAGTACATCATCGATGAGGAGCCGCCATCCAGCATTCCTGCCACCACCGCTCCTTCGGAATACAGCAGATCAATAATGTCATCCCTTGTAGCGCCAAAACTGCTGGCTGATCGCCCATCCGTCACAACAAGAATAACGGCGCCATCTGCACGTTGGCCAATGGCTGTCCTCTGTGCCATACCAATATTTCCCTCTGCATGGTGCAACGTTACGGACTCACCGTCGTTGGTGATCAGGACGTTTCCCGTCTGGAAGGAAACTGCGTCACGTATCCCCAGCTCTTCCGCCTGGGCCTGTGTCATCGACTCAAAGACATGGAGGACATTCTCTGCGTCAAATCCTATAAAGGTACGCTTCAACCCATCATTCCATACGCATTGTCCCTTAGAATAGGTCAGACCAATAGGAGTATCACCCGTACCCTTTCCTCCAATATCCGAAAACTCGCCGGCATTGATGGCTGCGACCGCGCCCTCCCGTTCTACGATTTCAAATATTCGCGCACCAATCTTTCCGCTCTTATAATCGCTGGATGTCCCCACATAGACCCTGGACGGGTCCTTTACAATGAGAATGTAAGCCTTAAAGGAGGACCCGCTGTAGGTCTTATATATCATACCGTCAATGGCATCCGCCCACTCGTCAAAGGGCTTTTCCTCAGAACTGTCGCCTGAGTCCCCGGCACCGGCCGGGTCCTTACTGTCATCCGTCCTGCTGCCCAGGGCACCCATCGGTATGATCTCTTCCTGAACATCGGCGCTGCGATTACATATCTCTTCCACCAACGCATCATCAAGAAACAATCCCGGCAGCCATTTCGTGGCGCTGGCCTGCATGGCGGAAAGCACTACCTGATCGCGCATTGTGGGGCTGGGCCCCTTCAAAAGTACGAACAAGAGAGCCACAACCGAAAAGACGACGAAAAAAATCACGGTAAAAATAACAAGGAACGTCCGGCCGATTATTCTGGCAACACTGGTTCCGCGCCTTTTCTCTGACTTCGAACGAACCGTCTGCTCTGCAAAAACCCAATTCCTCTGTGCACGGAAGCTGATGAGGAACAGAACTGTATCTACGGGTATTTTTAACATCGTGCGTCCAATCTGCCCTACACCGGCCCCTGCAAGCCTCGACAACCCATAGACCGTAAGCCAGGATGCCAGCATGACTGGTACAGCCAGACACACATATCGAACAAAGGTCTTCCGTATACCGGAACGGTTGCTGAAGACGAAGCGCCTATTTATCAAAAAGTTTACCACCGATGAAATTACTCTTGCACCCACCGTCGAAAGCAGCACTGCCAATCTGTCGCCACCGGTAAACACAAACTGTCCCAAAAGAAAGAACATCAATAGATCCACACCCGCTGAAGCAAGAGAATTGGCAACATATTTCAGGATAAGTCCATAAACGCGGAATGAATCCCGGATGGGCCGGAAGTGAGTGGCCCTGTTATCGTCGTAATAGACCGTCTCAATTTTTATCTCCCGGTACGGAATATGACGCTGTCCCATCAGAAGGAGCATATTCGTCTCGTACTCATATCTGGTGCCGTCAGCTTCCATGAGCGTCTTGATATATTCGGTGGGGATTGCACGCAGGCCCGTCTGCGTATCGGAAAGCCTCATGCCGAAAAACAGGCGAAATACCAGAGATGTAGCTTTGTTTCCAAACCGGCTCTTTGGCGGAACATTCTCCAGTTCAAAGTCCCGGCAGCCCAGCACCACTGCCCGCTCTCCACGGGTCATTTCCCGGGCGCATGCTATAATGTCCTCTATCCGATGCTGGCCGTCGCCGTCAGCAGTCACAACACCGTGGCGCCCCATCCTGTTTTCCAGAAAAAAGGAAAACGCTGTCTTCAGCGCCGCACCTTTGCCAAGATTCTTTTCGTGGGTCAGAAGTGTCACCTCCGGATGCGCTTTTTCCAATTCAGTGAAATAATGACGCATTTCCCGGGCACTTCCGTCATCGACCAGAATAATATCGTCAATTCCCGCAGCGATAGCTGACGTCACGGTAAATGCCAGCTTTTCATCTGGGTCAAGAGACGGAATAATAAGTGTAAAATTGAATTTTGTCATTAGACTGCACCCCCACTGAGCTCCTTATCCTTTGCTCTTTCGTCCTTTTCGCATAAACAGGATGACAAACAATGCTATAGCCGCCGCAGTCACAGTCAATATCAATATCACTGTAATGAGATCAAGCTTACTTATTCTGCTGTCCGATTCCACTGGCCCGAGCTGTGATGTCTCACCGGCAGCTTCCTCTATTCTGCTCTCTTCTCCGGTACTGTTCTCAGCAATGCTCTGTTTCTCCCTTTCAGCTTCAGCAAGCGCTTCCTCCTGTTTCTTCCTTTCAGCTTCGGCAAGCGCTTCCTCCTGCCTGCGGATTTCCTCCGCCTTTATCTCTGCATATGACTGCGGAATATTCTCGAACATGTCCGAGCCAATACTGTCAAGTCCTACGTTCGTGCGATAAAGTCCGTAAAGACATGGGGAATATGTTTTAATCTCTGAAGCCTTCGTTATCTCCCCGTTATTACCCAGCATCCAGCGTCGGAACCATGTCCACTGCTGGGAATTATGACACAAAAAACCCTCCTGCGAGACCTGAAACGCCGTCTTCCCATCAAATGCCTCAAGGGGTACATCCCAATCCATAACGATAGGATTTTCTTCCCAGAGGTGAATATATGCCTTTGGCGTGTCCCAAACGCCATACCCAGTGACAGATTCCTGATCGTATGTTGGGTCAGCCGCTAGTTCCAGCGCTTCCATAAGTGTCTCACAGTTAATGATGTGCTGCCCATGGCCGTACTCGCCATCGATATCGTGACCGACGATCACATGGGGCCGGAAACGCCTTATCATTTCAACCTGAAAACGCACTATGTCCTCACGTTCAAAACCGTATTTTTTTTGATGGGCGAAGGCGTCTTTTGCCGTCTCCGAATATTTATCAACAACCTCACCTGAAACGGGATAGTTTCTTACACCCACCGTCCACAGCCCGTTAAGCTGCTCGTGAGGACGATCGTGGTAGGTAAACGGACTCGTAAAATAAACCACCTGCACGGCAAGCCCCCGCTCCCCCGCATAATACGGCAAAATTCCTGCAAAAAAGAGCTGCTCGTCATCAATGTGGGTGGAAGTGAGCATCAGGTCCGCTTCCTCACAGGGCGGTTCCCACCGCTGCACCCATTCCGGCACTTCAGAGTCCCCAAATATGTGCAGCTCTGAAAGGTAGCAGTCGTGGCCGGAAAAGGTAAGCGTAAGCGACATGGGCAGATAACCAAACAAGTCTGCCACATCCACATATTCATGCAGAAAAGAATTTTGACCGCACACAACGTCCGTCACTCCATCTGAGAGCGTCCACTCACCGTATATTCGGTCAAATATGATGTACAAAGACGATATTCCCTCTTCCGAGCTGATAATGACTGAACCGCCGTCAGCAATCTTTGTATGTGTTACCTCATCACCATCCGTGAGAACCGCACTGCCTGCACATTCTATCGTAGCCTGCGCTGTTAATTCCTTTGCCTCGGACGGCATCTGGGCTGCAGCAGCGGTATCTGCCAGACAAAAGACCAGCGCTGCGGACAAAAGTCCCCAAAAACGTCTCACGCAATCCGCCTCCAATCATATTGTAAAAGCCTTATTCATTTTGCCATAATTCATCATCTTATGCAAGTGTTAATATCATACCTGAGCGCTGCCAAGCTTTCGATACAGCACAAAATACATTGTCACGAAACAGGCCAGTCCCCCAACAGCGTTGGAGATGGGCTCTGCCAGGAATACACCGTCCACGCCCAGGCCCAGCCGCGGCAGCAAAACCGTCAGCGGCGCCACAATGACCGCCTTCCGCAGCAAGGAGAAAAAGATTGCATGCTTTGAGTAGCCCAGGGCAGTAAAAGAAGACTGCCCGGTAAACTGGAAAGCCATAAAGAAAAACCCAAAGAAGTACATCCGCAGCGCCTTCTCCCCGGCCTCCATCATGGCAGCATCTTCCACAAAAATAGACAGTAAATAATGAGGCAGCAGGATCACCAACAGCCAGGCTGCCACAGTGTACAAAATCCCCAATGCCGCCGTGAAGCGAATACCCTGTCGGACCCTGTCATAACGCCTGGCGCCGTAATTGTATCCCAAAACAGGCTGGGCACCGCTGGTGAGCCCACTGACCGGAAGAGACAGGATTTCGCGCACGGAGTTGACCACTGTCATAATGCCCACGTACAGATCGCCTCCAAAGTTTTTTAGGGTAGCGTTGCAGACCACCTGCACCAGACAGTTTGTCCCTTGCATGATAAAGCCCGACACGCCAAGCGTTGTGATCTCCCGGACCAGCCTCCATTCCACCCGAAGATTTTTCCGCTTGATGGTCAGCATAGCTTTTCTGCCTGTCAGAAAACGCAGCACCCACAGGCAGGATACCATCTGACTCAACACCGTAGCCAGTGCCGCGCCGCCCACTCCCATGTGAAAACCGAAAATAAAAATGGGATCCAGAACCAGATTCAGTACCGCGCCGATCAAAGTAGTAAGCATGCCCATACGCGGAAATCCCTGGGCATTGATAAAGCCGTTCAGCCCTGTAGACAACATGGAAAATGTGGTGCCAAACAGATAGATCCGCAGATAGTCATCCGCATACACATAAGAAGCGGCACTGGCGCCGAACAGATACAGTACCGGCCGGCGAAAAATATAACATAGCAAAAACAGGAAAAGAGATGTTCCTAACAACAGGGAAAAAGTGTTGCCCAGTATCCTTTCTGCCCGCTCCTCTTCCTTAGCTCCTCTTGCAATAGAAAACAGAGGCGTTCCCCCTGTACCGAACAGATAGGTAAATGCCGCGATCAAAGTTGTCAAAGGAAAAACCAACCCGATTCCCGTCAGCGCCAGGCTGTCGGACCCGGGAAGATGTCCTATGTACACGCGATCTACCACATTGTACAGAAGCTGCACCAGCTGTGCAAGCATCAGAGGGATGGCCTGATAGATAATATTCTGCCAAACCTTTCCCCTGGAAAAATCATTCACCACTTTTGCGCCTCCCCATGTCAAAATGGAATTACAATGATAAATTATACAGGATTGGACACCCTCCCGCCACATAATTTTAAATTTTTCTATTTTCTGCAATTTCCAGTAAAATTCGATAAAAATCGGCGTTTCTATATTTATTGCATAGTTAGATTCGAAATACTATCTTTAAAATCTGTCTTATTTATTATATACTTCTTATGATGGGATTTAAATAAGAAAGGGGTAGCTTATGCGTACTAACAGTGAAGAATTCGATAACCTTGGAGCCCAGATCAAAGAGCTCCGCATCCAGATGAAACTGACTCAGGCAGAAGTGGCAGAGGCCCTGAATGTGACCCCTGGCTACATAAGCAATGTGGAAAACAACCGCACAGCTATGTCTCTTCGCATCCTCATGTACTATGCGAAGCTGATGAACATCTCTCTGGATTCCCTGATTGGCCGCGTAGAGCCGGAGTATAGAAAAACTGCTCTGGACAACGAGCTGTTGGAACTGATTTCCAAGATGGACGACAAGGACAAGAGTAAGCTGATCAAGACGTTGAAAATCTGGAAAGCCTAAATTTCGGACAAGCATGAAACTTGAGGACAGGGCGGGCATGGTTACCGTCCTGTTTTTCGTGCCAGTCAAATATCTCGCGGCATTCGCCAAGTATCCGTGCAAGTACGGCTGCTTGCCTCATTGCTCGCGTGAATAAAAGAAACGCTCAGCTTCATATACGGATATCATCACGCTCATCTAAGAACGTTTGCCTCATCCTCTGCATATCATATTGCATAAATACAGCACCTAGTTCTTGCATTATGAGTGGCCCTATGGCAGCGGAAAAGAGGAAAAATGACAAGACAATATCGGTTCACCGACAGCACCAAGGATTACCTGACCCAGTTCTATACTATCCTGGAAGAAATGATCCATAATATGGAATGCGCTCAACTAAACGATAGTGTTTCCCACAACTTCATCGTACAGATGATCCCCCATCACCAGGCAGCGATCGCTATGTGCCAAAATGTACTGCAGTATACTAACAATGCGGATCTGCGATGCATTGCATCCAATATCATATCAACTCAGACACGCAGTATCCAGAATATGCAGAGCATACTGAACCAGTGCAGCTGTGTCACCAACAGCTGTCAGGATCTGAATCTGTACAACCGGCGCTTCAAAGAAGTTACCCGCACCATGTTCCATGAGATGGGTACAGCCTGCTCAGACAACAACATCAGTGCTGATTTTATCCGGGAGATGATCCCTCACCATGAGGGTGCCATTGGCTTGTGCGAAAATGCACTGCGCTATAATATCTGCCCCGGCCTTGCACCAATCCTGGAATCCATCATTTCCTCCCAGTCGAGAGGAATCCAGGAGATGCGCCAGCTTTTAAAGTGCATTACAGAGTAGGATTACATTTCTTCTGAGATAAAGCTCTCAAGAATCATGCGCTGAGCATCTTCGGTGTAGTACAGGTCGTCGTAGACCGTACCCGCACGGCTGATCCGAGGTCCTATTTCCAAGCCATGTCGGCGGCCGTCGTCCGATACCACCTTCGTACGGCGGCTGTCTATGTACTGCTCTTCCACGTAACCCAGCCCCTGAACATAAGCAAAAATAGCGTTTCCGGTAATTCTCTTCGTGGTCTTTGCATCTACAAGGCTCATCAGCGCCTCCGCAAGCTCTGCCGCCAGATACTTTTCCCGGTAGGGAAAACAGTCTGCCTGCTCTCTGGTAAGGGAAAACTCTGATTTTATCTTTTTCTTTCCGGTTCGGCTTGGCCGCTTGGAAACTGGCGCCCGATTTTCCTCCGGATTTCCATAATACAGTTTCTCTTTCTGCCCACCGGTAAAAACTGTAATTTCCTTCAGGAAACGCTCTCCATAGCGTGCAAATTTGTTTTCACCCACGCCACTTACGCCTAGCATTTCTTCCTGGCTAAGCGGTATTTTTATGCACATGTCAAGCAATGTTTTGTCGCCGAACACAATATAGGGCGGAAGCCCTTCTGCGCGAGCTAGTTCTGACCGTATGCTTCGCAGCTTTTCAAAAAGGTCAAGCCCTCTGGAGGTAAGGATTTCAGAAACCCGACGGCTGCCGGACGATTTTTTCCTTGAAGTCTGGCCCTGCTCTTCCATCTCTGTCTTGTCTTTTGCACTGCGCATGACAAGCTTGACCTCCGGCGCTCCTTCCCTGCCTGCCAAAGAAGCTGCATACCCCCTAAGCCAGGCCTGGCCTTTTGCCGTAAGTCTCACCAGCGAGTATTTATCCATGGTAGTATAAAGCAAATCTTCCTGGAGCAATAAGTTGATAATGTCTTTGATCTTCTCCTCTCCCAGATGTTCCAGCTTTCCGTAGCACTCACACTGCTGCAGCCCATAGCTTCTTAGCTTTGCATTATCCCGGCCCCGAAGGGTGCCTACGAGCACGTTAATCCCAAACCGCTGCCGCAGTTCCCGAACACAGTGCATAACGCTGACAGCGGAATCCGTCACATCTTCCTCTTCATACTCTCTAAGACAGTTGGAACAATTCCCACAAGAAGAAGCCTCTGTTTCTCCAAAATAGCGCAGGATATACTCCCGGAGGCACCGCGTCATGGTACAGTAGGTTGTCATAGCCCGCAGGCGGATTTCGTCCCGTTCACGAACAGTGTCCAGCTCTTCGGGCGTCAGTTCCGTAACCTCCTCCTTGCTGTCCAGCAGAAATCGGTTGATCATGACATCCTGAGGGGAATAAAGCAGGATGCACTCTGACTCACCGCCGTCACGTCCTGCCCGACCTGCTTCCTGATAGTAATTTTCCAGACTCTGGGGCATGTTATAGTGAATCACATATCGGACGTTGGACTTGTCAATTCCCATGCCAAAGGCGTTTGTGGCAACGATCACAGGCTTCCTGTCGTAGATAAAGTCATCCTGATTCTGCTTTCTCTGGGCGTTGTCCATGCCGGCGTGATATGATGCCACCGGAACCCCCTCCTTACTTAACATTTCAGAGAGCTTGTCCACATTTTTCCGGGTAGCACAATAGATGATGCCGCTGTCTCCCTCGTGTTCCCGCAGATACTCCCGAATAAATCGGTCCTTTTGACGCACCTGTTCCACAGCAAAGTACAGATTTTTCCGATCAAATCCGGTCACCAGAATCTGCGGATTCTGCAGACTTAACGCACATAGGATATCTTCCTGTACCTCCTTTGTGGCTGTAGCTGTAAAAGCGCTGATCACAGGGCACCTGCGCAGACTGCGGACAAAGTCCAGAATCTTTAAATAGCTGGGACGGAAATCCTGCCCCCATTGGGAAATACAGTGAGCCTCGTCCACCGTAACCATAGAGATTTCCACCGCATTTACAAACCGGGAGAACTCATAGGTTCCCAGCCGCTCAGGAGCCACATAGACAATTTTGTAACGACCTTCGGCTGCATACTGCAGGGCTTTTGTGATCTGACTATCGGTGAGGGCGCTGTTAATGTAGGCGGCATGGACCCCCGCATCGTTCAGGGCGCGGACCTGGTCGTTCATCAGGGAGATCAATGGCGATATCACCACCGTGATGCCCGGAAGGAGCAGCGCCGGAACCTGGTAACACAAGGATTTCCCCGCGCCGGTGGGCATGATGCCCAGCACATCCTGACCGGAGAGAATACTGTCGATCAGCAGCTCCTGGCCGGGGCGAAAGGTATCGTAACCAAAGTACCTTTTCAGGATATCGTATTTTGTCATGTATTTTCTTCTTTCTTTTCATCTATCTTATGCTGTACTGACTATTGCATCATGTGAATAATATGTATGTGGATTTTATAACTTGTGAACACAGCTCTTAAAATCTATGATATAGTCCTTAGCTATCAGACACGTAAATTAGCAGAAGCCTTGCAATGAACTTGGGATTATGGTGTATGATCGTCAGAAGAAAGCTGGCTGAGCAATTCCCGAAGGCGCCGGATTTCATCATCTTTTTCGGCAAGCTGAGTTTCCTGGTCAGCAATTTTCGTTTGTTGGTTTGCAATCTCAGCCTGCTGGTTCGCAATCTCGGCCTGCTGGTTCGCAATCTCGGCCTGCTGGTTCGCAAGTTCGGCCTGCCAATTTGCAATATCAGTCTGAAACTCGGCAAGTCGCTCAGCCAGCATCTCCTCCACAATCACGCTTGGCAACTTGATCAGTGGCTCCGTCATCTGATCTACCTCCTTCCGTAGCTGCAGGTGCCCCACCAGCACCCTGTTCACAGCGAAACGAAACAGCACCACATAGTTTTGATACTCCTGTTCCGTTAAATACCCATTGTATAACTCTTCCTTCAATACCAATATAGCTTCATTCAGAAACTCTGTCAACTCTTTTTCTGTCAGAAGATGTTTTGTTCCGGTTTTCAGTCTGGGACGTAGGCGAAGAATGATATAGGGAATGAACAGATTCAGATGCTTCTTATGTATTTCCTCCAGGGAGTAGGTTTGGATCCTGACTGTGGGGACTCTGTAGATGTGTTCACTGTTATCCTGAAAAATTACGCGACACTGAAGATGATCCGGAAGATTATTATTTTTCTCAGGGTAGATCACTACGGAATGCGGAAAATGTAATGTGATTTCTTCGGTTTCTCGGTCTATGGTCTTCGCATGTGTTATGGCAAATCTCACATCATAAGCAAACATTCTTATGATCATTTCGCTGTCATTCTTCATCTGACATTCCAGATGATAATAATCTGTGCTTGCCACCAGCAGAGCAATGTCCATAAAGGTGGTTCTTGGAGTATTCTGCTTATTCTCCTGAAAAGAGGAGGTTTCCGAATTGAGCAGTACAACAGGCGTTTCCTTGGGATAATCTCTTCCATATACTTCCTTAAAAAGAGGAAATAACTGGGAGGGCATGGCAGAAACAATGGCTTTAAGGATCTCATCCCACAGCTTACTGCCATCAAGAGCAGTGGGCTCTGTCATAGATTTTTTGTCGTGCATAAAATAGTCCTTTCCTTTACAACAAGGGTGAATGAGTTACAAAAACTGTGAAATGAGGCGAAACGCCGGAATTGGTTGACAGCCGGACTGGCATGT